>JAGCFG010000075.1 GCA_017650255.1 Alphaproteobacteria bacterium
CTTCAACCGGCGGCAATTCTTCGTTCAAATCGACCTTAAACAAATTGGCATAATCAGAAGGAGCAACCGCCATTGCCGCGTTGCAAAAACAAAATGCCGTAAAAAAACTATAAAAAAATTTTTTCATTCCAAATTCTCACTTGCCCGATATTATAAATACCTATTTCTTAATAAAAAGTAGACGACAAGCAAAATTTGCATTATATTGCAGCAAATTGTAACACCTCACAAAAAAAGAAAGAGAATAAAAAATATTCTTGTTTTCACAAAAACAAAGTCATCCCTCGATTTTGCCTGCAAATCATCAAGGGATCTTCAACTTTTAAAAAACAGTGATCTTCACCTTTCAAAAAACAAAGTCTTCCCTTTTTTATTTCTAGCAAAAAACTAGATCAACAGTCATCCCTCGATTTTGCCTGCAAAATCGTCAAGGGATCTTCGACTTTTCTTAATCATACAAATGCAGAAAAAAACTTGACCTAGGACTTTTATCCTCGTAGGCTTGACAAAAATAACATTTGCCTCCCCTCAGCTCAACAAAATTCTGGACTCTTAAAAAATATTGTTTTATTATGGGCAAAAATGTACGAAAAATTTCAAGGAGAATCAAAAATGGCTTGGACCGACAAAATGGTAGAAGACTTGAAAGTCATGTGGAAACAAGGCCTAACAACCGGCGAAATCGGCAGACGTCTCAACGTGTCCAAAAATTCTGTAATCGGCAAAGTTCACCGTCTGCAACTAGATGCACGCCCATCACCGATTAAACGCAAAGACGAAACCGGCGACCTTTTTGCCCCAAAACCACAAAAAAAAGAAAAGAAACCCCTGTTGGTTAAAGAAAAAAAAATAACAACTCCCATAGTTGAACCAAAACAGCCAAAGCCGGTCGTTGAAAAAGTTACGGAAAAAATTTCTGAAAAAACCGTAGTAAAAAAAATTGAACCACAAGAAAAATCAATAGATGACTTGGGCAAATTTTTCCTAAAACAGCCGACAGTCAGCAAAGAATATAACGGCAACGCCAAGTTGACCGATTTGGACAACCACACTTGCCGCTGGCCTTTGGGTGACCCAAAAGATGAAAACTTTCACTTTTGCGGACGCAAAGTTCGTCTTGGTCAAACCTATTGCGAAGAACACTCCGCACTGGCCTATGTAAAAGCTGTCAAAAAATAAAAAAACATCAAACAAACACAAAAAAGGACTGTCGTTTTTTTTATAAACAACAGTCCTTTTGTTCTTTTGTGGATTAGTCACGTTTGAAAATCGCCATTCCTAAGTTTCTTTCTCCTTTTACCCAGCACCATGTTGCATAAACCGGTCCGAGTATAAGCCCCAATCGCCAATCAATTGCCAAAAACGTCATCCCCAAAGATCTGACCAAAAGCAATTCCAACAACCAGGACAAGAACGAAAATTCCAGAGTATTGACCAAGTATACAAGGATTGTAGCACCCAGTCCTCCGTAATATGAGAAGAACTTCTCTGAAATAATTTCCATAAGGCCCAAGAGAACGCCAATCAACAAAATTACCCCCACAATTATGAAGAATACATCTGCAAAACTCATAACTCTTCATCCGTTTTTTACGAGGAAGTGTCCTTTAGCACATACGGACCTCGTTTTTATATTAATAAACACTTAAATAATTTCAAAATTTAGAACTGAATTATAACACATTTTTTGTCCATTTTCAACTTATATTTATCTTTTCGCCGGAAAAATTTTTCCCTTTACATTTTCTGTTTTTATTAATATCCTAAACCGCGGATAGGATGATAACCTGTCTGAGGTGTCAGAACCTCTTACGAGACGTTTAGCGCAAAAACGAAATTTTGCGCTTTCCGGTCATGTGGCTGGAAGGTGGCAAAATAAGCCGTTTTTCGGTCAATATGTCGCACTATTCTCGTATAGTTCTGAACTTCCAGTCGCTTCTCATCAAAGCGATTTTTTTTATTTTTGGAGGTTTAATATGCTTATAAAAAGAGACCGCATAGATCTCGACGGTACGGTAAGCGTTCACATGGACTGCCAAATGCAAATGTCGCGGCTTGATTATATGATTTGGATGTCCTTATATTTTTTGAAAGAAGAAGAAAAAGAAAAACTCCTGCTTGATGGAATTCCTCTCATTACCAACGGCCGTGTAGTCCCCACTGCAGAAGAAACCGAACACCTAAAAAAGCACTCATACCGCCTCAAAAACTTTAAGATGTTTGCCAGATAATCAAACTGTCAACAGCTTGACTTTTGTGCTTGTCACAGCTCCGCAATATTTATAACCTAAACAAAGCAAAAACTTTAACTGGAGAACAAAAATTATGTATAAACTACCTTCAATTTTGGCTTTTGCTTTGTGTGGTGGCTTAATTTTTTCAACCACTGCAAAGGCAGAAGAAACCGAACAAAAATACAGCGACTTGCGCGCCAACTTTCGCCGCGTTGCTTTAGAACTTGCCTCAACCGAGGTAAAAAATGCAAAATATTATGAAGATAACCCAAATTCCGAACTCAGTGCCGACAGCAAAAGCACAATAAAAGGCGTATTTGATTTTGTTTTAGAATATGAACAACCCGAATGGCAATGGAACAACAGCCTGTTTGCCGAATATGGCAAAACAAAGCTTCGTCCCAGTGACGGCCCTTCTACCACCAGCGAAGATGCCGACGAAATTTTACTCACCACAGATTACAGCCGCAAAATGTGGCGTTTCGAAAAAGATAATGCTGATGTCGGTCCTTTTGCCAGCCTTGCTTATCAAACCGAATTTGAACCCAACGACGACGCCCCGCGCCAAAAAATCTTTCGCGGCAAAACCGGTCTAAAAGTTTTTAACGGCGACATCATAAAAGAATTATATGCAGCAGCCGTCGGCGAATATGATATGACATACAGCAACAAACACACTACAAAATCCGCTTATGAACTCGGTTGGCGCACAGAATATGTTCAGTCTGATGATGTAAAATATCAGTTAGAAGGATATTTCCGTGACTACCTGAGCTACAGCCACTACATTCCGACAGATCTCAAATACGAATTGAGTGCCATCGGACGTGTTGCCGTCAAAATTCGCCAAAACTTCAGCCTCGCTCCATATGTTCAATATTTTATGGGCGAAGCACGTTCTGTCAACAAAACCGGCAGCAACTTTATGATTGGCCTGTCGTTTGCTTATGACCAAATATTCAATTTGAGATAAACACTACTTGCTCTCAAAAACAAGGGGGAGGATTTTTCCTCCCCTTTTTATTTTCCCCTCCAACAAAAATAAATATCGTACCTCCAATGACAAAAATCCGAGGTCAAAAAAACTGTCATCGCTCGTTTTTCGTTAAGAAAAACGTCCAGCGATCTTCTACTTTTATTTTTACAATATTATAGCTCATCAAAATTTTTCGCCAAAAAACCGGCGATATTTCTACCGCCGGTCATTTTTTTTCGTTAAAGTTACAATCTATTCAGCAACTTCAACTTTATACTCAGCCATGTGCTCTAACAAGCCGCGTTTTTCCGTAACATTCTCCTGAGCCTTGTTGAGTAAAGTCTCATAACGTTCCGGATTCATCTTGTTTACAACTTGGAAACGAGTTTCGTTGCCATAATAATCCGACAACGGACGGCTCGGAGCCTTCGAGTCAAGCATCAAAGGAGCCTTGCCCTCGGCAATATTGTTCGGATTATAACGATACAACGGCCAGCTTCCGCTTTCAACAGCGGCTTTTTGGTGATCCAAACCGTCATTAAGGTTAAATCCTTGTGCAATGCAGTGGCAATAAGCAATAATCAAAGACGGACCATCATAAGCCTCAGCCTCATTCATTGCCTTAATCAACTGCATATCATTAGCGCCGGCCGAAACCTGAGCCACATAAACATTGCCGTAAGACATAGCAATCATGCCCAAATCTTTCTTCGGCAAAGCCTTTCCTGCAGTAGCAAACTTGGCGCTTGCACCCATCGGAGTAGCTTTTGACTGCTGACCGCCGGTGTTAGAATATACACCTGTATCCATAACCAAGATATTGATATTTTTGCCGGAAGCAATAGCATGATCCAAACCGCCGAAGCCGATATCATAAGCCCAGCCGTCACCGCCCAAAATCCACAAAGATTTCTTAATCAGGTAGTCAGCAAGCTTATCCAAATGTTTAGCTTCTGCAGTATCAATCTTTGCCAAAGCGGCGCGCAACTCTTTTACATTGTCGCGTTGAGCATCAATTTCCGCGTCATTAGATTGCGGATTGTTCAAAATCTTGTCTGCAACTGCTCCGACTTTGTCTTTCAAACCTTCCAACAAAGATTTTGCAAAAGCAGTCTGTTGGTCGATAGAAAATCTCATACCCAAGCCAAACTCTGCATTGTCCTCAAACAACGAGTTCGCCCAAGCAGGACCATGACCTTTTTCATCTTTTGCATAAGGAGTTGTCGGCAAGTTGCCGGAATAAATAGAAGAGCAACCCGTAGCATTGGCAACAACCATTCTGTCACCAAACAATTGCGTCAACAACTTGACATAAGGTGTTTCACCGCAACCTGCACATGCACCGGAGAACTCAAACAACGGTTGAATCATTTGAGTTGTCTTCGGCATATTCTTAACAACTTCGGTGCGCTTTACATAAGGCAATGTCTCAAAGAATTTCCAATTTGCAACTTCTGCCTCAATATGGTTTTCAATATGATCCATATTGATAGCCTTCTTCTCCGGATTTTCTTTGTTCTTAGCCGGACAAGCCGAGGTACAAATACCACATCCTGTGCAGTCCTCTGCCGAAATTTGCAAAATAAACTTCTTACCTGCAAACTCTTTGCCCTTATAATCAGCAGTTTTCAAACTTGCCGGAGCGTTCTTTAATTGCTCATCATCTGCAACTTTCATTCTGATAACGCCGTGCGGGCAAACCAGTGAGCACTTGCCGCATTGGATACAAACACTCGGATCCCAAACCGGAATCTCGGTTGCAATACAACGTTTTTCATATTGAGTTGTACCTGTCGGCCATGTTCCGTCAACAACCTCGCCGAATGCCGAAACCGGAAGAGCATCACCGCGATCGGCAATCAACTCTGCTGTCAATTTCTTTACAAACTCAGGAGCATTTGCCGGAACCGGAGCTTGACGATTGAATGTAGAAGTAACATGGTCAGGATATTTAACTTCGTGCAAGTGAGCCAGCGAAGCATCAACAGCTGCAAAGTTCTTTTGAACAATAGCGTCGCCTTTTTTGCTGTATGTTTTCTTGATCGCATTTTTAATTTGTGCAATTGCTTCATCTTTCGGCAAAATATTAGAAATTGCAAAGAAGCAGGCTTGCATAATTGTGTTAATGCGTTGTCCCATACCTGTCTCACGAGCAACTTCTACTGCGTTAATAGTATAGAACTTGAGCTTTTTGCTGATAATTTGCTCTTGCACTTCTTTCGGCAAATGGTTCCAAACTTCATCTGCACTATACGGAGCGTTCAACAAGAAAGTTGCGCCATCTTTAGCAATTTTCAAAATATCAACTTTGTTCATAAACGGGAACTGGTGACAAGCAACAAAATCTGCCTTATTAATCAAATATGCCGATTTAATTGGATTATCCGAAAAACGCAAGTGCGAAGTTGTCATAGAACCGGACTTACGGCTGTCATAAACAAAATATCCTTGTCCGTATTTTCCGGCATCTTCTGCAATAATCTTAATTGAGTTTTTGTTTGCACCGACAGTTCCGTCAGCACCCAAACCGAAGAATACTGCTCTTACAACATCTTTCGGCTCGGTATCAATGCTGTCGTCAAAAGGCAAAGATGTTTTGTTCACATCATCAATAATACCGACTGAAAAACCATTAATCGGATTTGTACTGAAACCATTGTCATAAACAGCTTTGACCATTCCAGGTGTAAATTCTTTTGAAGACAAACCATATCTGCCGCCAACAATCTTTGGCATATTGGCAATTTTACCGTTTGCAAAAGCTTGTGACAATGTTGCCACAACATCCAAATACAAAGGTTCACCGGTTGAGCCGGATTCTTTTGTTCTATCCAAAACCGAAACAACTTTAACACTTGCCGGCAATGCTTTCAAGAACGCTTCTTCTGGGAACGGACGATATAAATGAACTTTCATAACTCCGAGTTTTGCACCTTTAGCGTTCAAATAATCGATTGTTTCTTCAACGGTCTCGGCACCGGATCCCATAATAACGATAACTTGTTCAGCATCTTTTGCACCGACATAGTCAACAACATGATATTGACGGCCGGAAATTTTAGCAAACTTGTCCATTTCTTCCTGAACAATGCCTTCAACCTTTTTATAATAAGGGTTAGAAGCCTCTCTGCCTTGGAAGAAAACATCCGGATTTTGTGCAGTACCGCGAACAACCGGAGCCTCCGGGCGCAAAGCATGTTCAGCATTAAAAGTATAGTCAACGCCATCAAGCATTGCTCTCAAATCATCATCAGAAAGCAACTTAATTTTTTTAATTTCATGCGAAGTGCGAAAACCGTCAAAAAAGTGCAAAAACGGTACGCGAGAACGCAATGTGGAAGTTTGCGCAATTGCAGCCATATCATGAGCTTCTTGCACAGAGTTAGAAGCGAGCATTGCAAAACCCGTCTGGCGGCAGCCCATAACGTCTGTATGATCACCGAAAATTGACAATGCATGATAAGAAAGCGAACGAGCCGCAACATGCATAACAAACGGCGACAACTCACCGGCAATTTTATACATATTCGGGATCATCAGCAACAAACCTTGCGAAGCCGTAAAGGTTGTCGTCAAAGCACCGGCCTGAATAGAACCATGGCAGGCACCGGCAGCACCGGCTTCGGACTGCATTTCCTGAACCTCAGGAACAACGCCCCAAATGTTCTTTTGTTTTGCAGCAGACCACGCGTCAGCCCACTCACCCATCGGCGAAGACGGGGTAATCGGGTAAATAACGCAGACTTCATTCATACGATGTGCAACCGAAGCGGCCGCTTCGTTACCATCCATCATTTTCATTTTTACTTCTGACATTAACTATATCCTTATAAGTTTGTTAATCACTTTGTAGAAAAAATTTTCTGTGCGCTATATACCACACACCAAATCGAAAATCCACCAAAAAATAAATTTTTTACGATGTTTATTTTATATTTTTTTAACAACACAATTTTATCAAATTTTAATTCTTTTATCATAAAAATTTGCCATATCACAAAGATAGTCGGAGAACCGAAAATGCTAAAAACTAAAAAAACAGACTTCACTTTTACGATCCCTTTATTCATAAGCATATTATACATAATCATTAAAATCACCGATGATATTAACCATTATATGCTATGGGGTACAAATACATATTATGATACATTATCCAATAAAAACACATTTTTGTTTGCTTCAACAGCAGAAACAATAATACTTTTGGCAATGATAATCTTCGCAATAGTTTTCAAAAAGAATTTTCCAAAACTTAGTTATGCGTTGGTAATGTATATACCTCTGTTTATACTTTCCTGTATTCTGATAACTTTCATAAAATAAGAGACACAAAATGAAAAACAAATATTACACTATTTCGCTCATAATTTTTGATATCATATATTACACTATTATCAGATATTCTGATTTTCTTACCCGAAAAGGCTTTGATATATATTTTTGGCTGTTCGGCAACAGCCCAATAAACATGCACGAAAACATAATAAAAAATATTACGCCCGTTTTCATAATATTAGGAATTACCCTTTTACACCGCTTTCCAAGGCTGAGTTTTGCCTTCTTGGCATTCATTCCAATAAATGCAATATTTATGTTAATACAATCTATTTTGCATTTATAATTGTCATCCAAATCCACCAAAAAATAAATTTTTTACGATGTTCATTTACTATAAATTTCTCCTCTTTTCAGGCACAAAAAAAGCGGCTTTATTTCTAAAACCGCATAATTGTCAGTGGATGGAAGGATGTTGCTCGGCTTTGGGGGGATATTTTCCCTCGCACAAAATGTACTTGGCCAAACTTCTAAAGCCGGCCTCCGTCAAAATGATGGCGCTCTCGTTCGTGTTCTCCAGCCCATACCGGCGAAAAACATCAACCGCCCACTTGACCTTTTGCCAATGATCCGGCAACAAAATATGCATTGACAGATCGTCGCATTTTTCCTTCATCACATCTCGAGTAGCTTGCAAATCGAGATCCACAAAATTCTTCTTAAGCTCATCAATCAGAGCCTCAATCTTATTTCTATCCATAATTATAAGAAATTAAAAATGTACAACGGCGACAGTTTTAGCAAGACAAATCTTTTTTGTCTAGTGTTTTTTTAGAAAACTTGATACAATTTCATCAACACTGACAAATTTCGGCTCCCATCCAAGCAATTCTTTTGCCTTGTCCGCCTTGGCATAAAGCACCGCCGGATCTCCCGGCCTTCTTTGCGCATATTCAACCGGCAATTTTCTTCCCAAAAACTTTTCCGCCGACGCAACAATCTCTTTTACACTCACACCTTTTCCTGTTCCAAGGTTCAAAGTCATCGAGTCGCGTCCGGCAAACAAAGCCTCCAAAGCCAAAACATGCGCGCTTGCCAAATCGTTAACATGGATATAGTCACGCAAACATGTTCCATCCGGCGTATCATAATCCGAACCGAAAATCTGCAAACATTTTCTTTTTCCGTCGGCAACTTCGGCAATTATGGGCAACAAATTCTGCGGGTTTTGCTCCCTGCCCCTGACTCTGCCCTGCACATCATATCCCGCCGCATTAAAATATCTCAGCGCCGCATATTTAATCCCTTTTAACTGGTCATACCATGCCAAAAGACGTTCCATCTCCCATTTCGTAAATCCGTAAAAATTAATCGGATTAAGCGGATGATTTTCATCCAACGGTACATATTGCGGAATACCATATACAGCTGCCGACGACGAAAAAATAATATTTTTCACACCATTAGCGCACATTGCGTTCAAAACATTCACTGCACCAATCAAATTGTTTTGAGCATACATCTCCGGATTTATCATCGATTCGCCGACAGCTTTTTTGCCTGCGAAAAAAATCACCGCATCAACACCCTGCATGGCCTTTTGCAAAGAATCAACATCCAAAATATCTGCCTTTATAAAGCCGGCTTTTTCAAACAAATTTTCACTCTGACCTGTCGACATATTGTCATAGACAAGCACTTCATATCCCTTGTCCAACAACTCGCAAACCACGTGTGACCCAATATATCCGGCACCGCCCAAGACCAATATTTTTTTACTAACCATCTCAATTTTCTCCAGAAATCTATAATTATTTATGAAATGATTATAGCAGCCTTAATTCTTAAAACAATCATGTATAGCTTATATTTCCCCAAAAAAAAACTTGCTTATAAACATAAAAGCATTTATATTCACCGAGAACAAGGAATAAAAAATGGCAAAAGAACCTTATATATTCGTACTTTGGCAAAATGCTCGTTTTATGGAAAAAAATATCATAAACGACATCAAAAAGAGTTTTGAAATTTTTCAAAGTTATGAAATTACTTGGTCACCGGAATTTTTTGCCAATAATTTAGCACGCTTTTATGGGAAAAAACTTCCTAAAGGCTGTAAAAAAGAAAAAGAAGTCGGTTGCGGACCTTTTTTAGTATTGTTCGTCTATGACAACAACCCCAAATATAACAAACACGGACAAAACACCAACACCATCAAGGCTAAGCACCAATATCGCCAAATGCTTGGAGCAAACCTAATCTATGCCAGCGACACCCCTTTTGAAACTACCGAAAATTTGCTCATGCTGTTTGGCAAAAACATTGCCGATCTTGAAAAAGAACCCCAATCAACACCCACCATCGCCCACAGTGGCAACGTTGTTGGTTGTCCTAGCTGGCTTTCAATCGACGAGGCCATTGAAATCGCCAAAAAAGTTCCTTTCACTCACATAACTCCGTACAAAAAATCATATATCATCCATACTCGCCATGCCGACCTGATCCGCCGCCTTTTGAACGCACAAAGCCACTTCAAAATCCCTGGCAGACACAAATATTTTATCAAAGTGAACAAAACCAAATACCCGATTTATATTCGCAAAGTCAGTTAATTTAATCGTTATTTTCGTCATCACATTTTGCAAACAAAATCCTGTATAATTCGCGCCGAAAAAGCCAAAGATTAATTGCGCCCAACACCACCATAACAGAGGCCGAAAGATACAGTATATAATACCAACTCAGTTCAAATGCGTTCATCATCACTTCCTGATGACTAAAACGCAAAAAACTCAGCGACAACGCACATATTGCAAAAATTATCATAAACGAGGCAAGCCAAAGCTTTTGCAAAACACTTTTATTGAGCACCGTCACAGTAATAAAATACAAGAACAGCAAAGCAGCAAACAAATATATTTCCATTTCTCCTCCTTTTCTTTATAAAACATATAATCATTCGCAAAAATTTTTCACCGTTTTTACCATATTTTAGCGACCAACAAAATTTTTCACAAAAATACTAGACAAAAAAGTTTTTTTATGCTATTAATGAAAACTCATTAGAA
>JAGCFG010000076.1 GCA_017650255.1 Alphaproteobacteria bacterium
CGGCCGGCATAACCAAAGGTTCGCTGTCTTCGCCGTCGTAAGTGTCCATAAAATCTACGGTGTTTTCGTTCAGGCCGTCCATTAAGGCAATGGCAAATTCTGTCAAGCGGGCTTCGGTATAACGCATTGCGGCGGGACCGTCGCCGTCAATATTGCCAAAGTTACCCTGCCCGTCCACAAGCGGATAACGCACTGAGAAATCTTGGGCAAGACGAGCCATCGCGCCATATACCGCGCTGTCGCCGTGAGGGTGATATTTACCGATTACGTCGCCGACGACACGAGCGCATTTTTTGAAGCCTGATTTGGGGTCTAAGTGCAGTTGACGCATGGCGTACATAAGGCGGCGGTGAACAGGTTTTAGGCCGTCACGGACATCGGGCAAAGAACGAGAAACAATTGTCGACATAGCATAAGACAGATATCTTTTGCTAAGCTCTTCGGAGAGTTGAACATCTTTTATTTTTTGCTCGGTTGCGGACATTTGTTTCCCTATAATCCTAAGTTTTGCAGTAAGTTAGCACGGTTTTCCGGAAATTTCAAGCTGTGGATTTGAAAAAAATTTTTATTTAGAAAAAATTCGGTCATCCTTAGTAATTCTGCCACTTCTGAGCTATGTGGGGTATAATTTTTATCCACAATGAAGTGCGGATATAAAAATAATTTGTCTTTATATGGCGCGCCAGACTGGGCACATACGGCTTTTCCACTTTTTGGGGAGATATATTCCAAATTTTCTTTGCTGCCGCTGTCGGCGCAACAACTCAAATCAAGCCCGATGCCTAAGTGTTCCAGCAGATAAAATTCAAAAAAGGCATAGTGTGTAAGCCAGTTTGGTTGGTCTATAAGGGATATAAAACTGTCGATGTAATAGTAAAATCGTTCAAGATTTTCGTTTTCCGGCAGACAGGAAAGGCACAAAGAGCACAATCCGGATAATGCCGCCAATTTTTGAGAATTTTGCATAAAATTGACGGCATTGTGTTTAATCAGCTCAATTTTTAGGGATGGCATATTGCTTTCAAGTCTAGCATAGCTGTCAATGGCGATTTTGTTGCCAAGTTGATATATGCCTAAGTTTTTTTTTGAAAGCGCGCTGCGGACAAAGCCTTTCAAAAGGCCGTGGTTTTTGCTGACAATGGTCAAAATTACGGATTTTTCGCCGTATTTGCGCAGGTTTATTATATATCCTTCGTCCCTAAACTGCATAATATTATTTGATTATGGTTTTTCTCAAATTGTCAAAAGCCATAAGTTCTGAGATTATGCGTTTCATATCTTTTAAGTATAAGCTGTTTGGACCGTCGGATAGGGCTTTGTCCGGATTTTCGTGAGTTTCCATAAACACAGCGGCAACTCCGACAGCAACAGCGGCACGGGCCAAAACAGGAGCCATTTCTCTGTTGCCACCACTACATCCGCCAAGTCCTCCAGGTTGCTGGACCGAGTGTGTGGCGTCGAAAATAACCGGGCAACCGGTGTCTGCGGCCATTTGCGGAAACGAGCGCATGTCTGTAACAAGGGTGTTGTAGCCGAAAGATGTGCCTCTTTCGGTCAGGCATACTTTGTCGTTGCCGGAATCTACGGCTTTCATAACCAGATGTTTGACATCCCAAGGGGCAAGAAATTGTCCTTTTTTGATGTTGATTACTTTGCCGGTTTTGGCGGCGGCGACAACCAAGTCGGTCTGACGGCACAAAAATGCCGGAATTTGTAACATATCAACATATTGTGCAACTGTATCGCATTGTGCACATTCGTGAATATCGGTAACAATCGGGCAATTATAAAGTTTTTTAATTTCCTCAAAGGTGCGCATTCCTTCTTCTAGCCCAACACCGCGAGGAGAATGTATGGAAGTGCGGTTGGCTTTGTCAAATGATGCTTTGAAAATATATTTTACTCCGAGTTCGTTGGTAATTTCTACCAATTTGCCGGCAATATCGATTGCGTGGTTGCGGCTCTCAATTTGGCAAGGTCCGGCAATGATTGTGAGCGGAAGGTTGTTGCCCATTTCGAAATTGCCGATTTTGATATTTTTTTGTTCCATTTTATTCTCCTTTTTTATAAGAGTTAAAAACTGATTTTCAGCCATGCAAACAATACGTTGCCGTTGTTGTGGACACCGGGGACGTATGATGCCTGCAAAGAAAGGTTTTTGTATGAGATGCTGCCTATAGGAAGCGGCAGCGGAACCGGAACATAGGAGTATTCGTGGCGTTGGGTAAAGCCTAGAGTGTAGCCGGCACCGATTTTCCAATTGTCACTGTTTGCAATGCTCCAGTTGTGTTGATATCCGTATCCAAAAAATGTTTGCATATAAAAGTTTGAATCCTTAAATGCCATTGCATAGATGCCGTGCCAATCTTTGCCATCGGTAAAGCCTTTGCCAACTCCAAAACCCCAAGGTTCTTCGTTATATTCTTTTATTTTTGCGTGATCATAAGTGAGGCGATTGTGCCATGTGCGGACAGGTATATATATGTCTGGACGTCCGCATTTGAAAGCATGGATGATGTTTTCTTTCAAATTGGTGAACCATTGGCTCCAGCTGAAAGCATAGGCATTGTTTGAAAATAGGACAAGCGCTAAAGCGAATAATAATGTTTTTGTTGTCTTCATTTTTTATCCTTAAGTTAGTTTAGATTAGTCTGCTGTTGTCGATTGAAGCTTTTACAAACGACACAAAAAGAGGATGTGGGTCAAATGGTTTTGATTTCAGCTCGGGGTGAAATTGAACACCGATAAACCATGGATGCTCAGGTCTTTCGACAATTTCCGGAAGTTTGCCGTCGGGGGATTTTCCGGTGATGGACATTCCGCATTTTTGCAACAGAGGTTCGTATTTGATGTTTACTTCATATCTGTGGCGGTGTCTTTCTGAGATTGTGGAAGTTTTGTATATTTCGCATACTTTTGAGCCTTGTTGTAAAACAGTAGGATAAGCGCCCAAACGCATTGTTCCTCCCAAATCACCGTCGCTGTGTCTAATTTGTTTGGCTCCGTCTTTGTCCCATTCGGTCATAAGACCGACTACCGCTTCGCAATTATCTGAAATTTCGCTGCTGCTGGCATTTTTTATGCCGGCGACATTGCGCATTGTTTCGATTACGGCCATTTGCATGCCGAAACAAATGCCAAAATAAGGGATATTGTTTTCGCGTGCATATTTAGCGGCGGCGATTTTGCCTTCGGTTCCTCTGTTGCCAAAGCCACCGGGGACCAAAATACCGCTAACATCATTCAAAAGTGCGTTGGCACCTTGCTTTTCGACATCTTCGGCATCTATCCATTTTATTTTTACTTTAAAATTATTGGCAATTCCTCCGTGTGTCAATGCTTCGGCTAAAGATTTGTAGGCTTCTTGCAGTTGATATTTGCCGACGACAGCGATGCTTACCTCGCCTTCGGGATGGGTAATTACATCGGAGATTTTTTGCCATTTTTCCAAATTCGGGTTCTTTTCGGCATCAAGATTAAAGTGTTTGCATACTTGATAATCCAATCCCTCGGCAGAATATGCAAGAGGAACGTGATAAATTGATTTTGCGTCCAAAGCTGCGATAACACATTCTTCTTTAACATTGCAGAACTGGGCGATTTTGCGTTTTTCGTTTTGGGGAATTTCTATTTGGGAACGGCAAAGCAAAACATCGGGTTGGATTCCGTATTCCTGCCGTTGTTTGACAGAGTGTTGCGTCGGTTTTGTTTTGAGTTCTCCGGCCGTGGGGATAAACGGCAAAAGTGTTAAGTGGACAAACATAGTGCGCTCGCGGCCAAGTTCGTAGGCAAGCTGTCTGATGGACTCGAGATATGGTTGTCCTTCAATGTCGCCGACGGTGCCACCGATTTCGCACAAAACAAAGTCTTCATCATTTACGTTGTTTAGAATAAAATTTTTAATTTCGTTGGTAACATGAGGAATTACCTGTATTGTGGCGCCAAGATAGTCGCCATGGCGCTCTTTTTCTAATACGCGCTGGTAGATTTTGCCGCTGGTAACGCTGTCATGTCTGGTGGCAGAAATGCCGGTAAAGCGCTCATAGTGTCCTAAGTCCAAATCTGCTTCTGTTCCGTCGTCTGTTACATATACTTCGCCATGCTGACAGGGATTCATTGTGCCGGGGTCGACATTGAGATACGGGTCAAGTTTGCGAAGTCTGACTTTGTAGCCGCGAGCTTGCAATAAGGCGGCAAGCGAGGCAGATGCCAGTCCTTTGCCAAGCGATGAAACAACTCCACCCGTTATAAAGATAAATTTTGTTTTGTCAGTCATAGCTAAATTTTCCCCTTTATAAAGCGACAAGGACACCATTTGTGTTTTTGGTGCCCTATGTCAATTATATTTTGTACATTGTTTTACTACTCTGCTGTCGGAACAGTCGGCTGGTTTTGCTGAGCAGGAACTTGTTGGACAATGGATTTTGAAACTACCTGTCCTGTTTGTCCTTTATAATATAGTGACAATGACATACTGGTAATGAAAAACAATGTAGCTAAAATTGCTGTTGCTTTGGTCAAAAAGTTGCCGGTTCCGCGAGCAGTTAAAAAGCTGGAGGCGCTGTTGCCGCCACCCAAGCCGTCAAGTGCTCCGCCTGAGGATCGTTGCAACAAAATGAATGCAACCAAGAAAATGGCTATTAACAGGTGTAATACTAACAAAATGGTACTCATATTTTTTCCTTCCTATATTTAACAAACTGATTTTGCTATTGCCAGAAAATCTTCAGATTTGAGACTCGCTCCGCCGATTAGGGCGCCGTCGACATCGGGCAGTGATAAAAATTCTTTAGAGTTGCTTGGTTTTACCGAACCGCCGTATAATATGCGCATATTGTTCGCTGTTTTTGTTCCGAATTTTTGGGCAACAACCTGACGAATTGCGGCATGAACATCTTCGACATCTTTTGCGGTTGGGGTTTTGCCGGTGCCGATTGCCCAAACAGGCTCATAAGCGATGATGGTGTTTGCGGCGGTGGCATTTTTTGGCAAAGAGGTTTTTACCTGCTTGGAGCAAATATCTATTGTTTTGCCTTGCTCTCTCTGTTCAAGAGTTTCTCCGACGCAGATTATGGTTTTCAATCCGCTGTTGTATGCTGCTTCGGCCTTTTTGGCAACGAGAGCGCTGGTTTCTTTGTGGTCTGTGCGGCGTTCGGAGTGCCCGAGTATGACATATTCACAACCAATATCTTTTAGCATTTGTGGGCTAACATCGCCTGTATGTGCGCCTTTTTCGGCAAAATGAGCGTTTTGTCCGCCGAGAGATACTTTTGAGCCTCGTAGAGCTTTTTTGACATTTGAAAGCAATGTAAACGGCGGGCAGACCAAGAAATCGCAATTATATTTGTTTTTTTTGACATTGAGGGCGATGTTTTTTGCCAAATCTGTTCCCTCTTTTTGCAGGCAATTCATTTTCCAGTTGCCGGCTATCATAATTTTTCGTGACATAGTATAATCCTTGTTTTTAAGTTGTTGCTATCTCATTTAGCATATAAAAATATATTTTTCCAGTATAAAAAACTTTTCAACACCAATATTTTATATTTGCATAACTTGATAAAATCATTATATTGTTATCAGTTTGAATTTTTGAGGATAGTGAAAATGATTACAAAGTTACGCAAAGCCCAAGATACATTTGTTGCAAAAATTATCTTTGGTGTTACGGCATTGAGCTTTATGTCGTTGTTTGGAATTTCGGGATATTTGAGCAGAGCGGCTTCTAATCCTGCGGTTATTAAGGTTAATGACCAAAAGATTTCTATGGCTGAGTTTAATGCGCAGCTTGAAGAACAGATAAGACTGGCTCACAGGCTTTTTGGAGATGATATCGAAATTACCGATCAAATGCGCAATAAAATGGTTCAGGATTTGGTTCATAAAAACCTTAATAATATGATTATTAAAGAAATGGCAGCAGAGAACAAGGTTTTTGTCGGTGATGATCTGGTTCGCAATGTTATATTTGCTCAGCCGCAATTCCTTGGTGAGAACGGCAAATTCAGCCCTGCCCGCTTTAATAATTTTCTGTCAGCTTCGGGGTGGAGCGAGAGCAGATATGTTGATGCTATTAAAATGGACTTGATGAGCGGCTTTTTGGTTGCTAATCCTGTCGGACATATGCAGGTTTCGGCTGTGGAAAATGCTTTGAATGAA
>JAGCFG010000077.1 GCA_017650255.1 Alphaproteobacteria bacterium
CAATTGAACAAGTCAAAGAAAAAACATTATTTTGACTAGCCAACGCCGCGGCAGTATTACCCATTAAATTCCAAAATGTTAAAATTGCCTTGGCTTTATCAACATTAATCAGTTTATTTATGGTTGTTGCAACTTTTTGCGGGTTCATTTGGTTATCTTCAAAAATAAGTTTGTAATCATATTTCAAATTTTTTTTCTTCAACTCTTCTAAAACCATCTCCAGACCGGCTTTAGCAGCCTCTCCAACTTCTGCGGAATCTCCGGTTAAAGGCATGGTTGCTCCTATCGTAATAGTTACCCTCCCCCCCATAACATTCTCGTTATAGTTGTTTTGCTCGTCCCCGCAAGCTGTTAATGACAAAGCCATACATAAACCTGCTAAAAGTTTTTTCATTGATTTTATCCCATTTCTTGTTTAAAACTGCCGCAAATTATATTCCCATGGCAAATATTTTCAAGTTTTTTTATTTTTTTCTGGAATATTAAAAAATTTTGTGTTATATTTTTTGTCCAGAAAGGACAAAATAAAAAATGGGTTTTACAAAAAAGAAAAAAATAATCGTTGGCGCAGGCATATGTTTGACCATTGCCGGAGGAGTTTCTTATCTGCAATTGTGCAGACACAGCCAATACCAAAAACAAGCTCCCGAGACTTCTGTTGTAACAACAACTCCCATAGAAGATTTGAATGTATGCGACTATTCAATGAAGAGCGCCTTCAAAATGGGGTTGATTCACAGTGTCGGCGACTATGTGGAAAAAACTCCTTACAAAGTTGATACAATCAAACTCAGTCTTAACAATTTGGACAATATAAAAAAAGGATATTATACCAGAATTACTACAGGAGATTCTGTTCAAGATTATATAACCCTAAACTATATAGAGGTCGACACAACCGACATTCCCGACCCCATGAAAAGATTGCTCTTAAAATTTGCTGACCAGGCAAACGATTCATTGAACCAAAAAGGCACACTTGCCCACGAAACTCTGCACAAAGACTGCCAACAGGAATTTAATATGAGGGCACAGGAAAGAGCTGATTATCATTCTCTACAAGAAATAATGGGCCGCTTCAGAGATTTCAGTTTTATAAGGGAAGAATACAAAAAAAACAATGATCCTAGCATATTCAAAGCCAATTATCGCTTTTATTACTATGCCTTAAAAAGAGGAGATATAGATCCGTTCAGTCAAGACAGCTTGTGCCAAAGGCAGGAACAGCTTTTTGTTTTAAAAAACTTGTCTGAGCAGTTTGAACAAAGCAATACCTATGATGAAGAAATTTGTGAGGCAGTAAAAAAGTCTCCTGAATATGATGTCTCTCGTCCCAACGAGTATCAAAGAGCCCTGGACGATATGTTCACAACAATATGGGACGGCAAACTGGTAAACATCAACCCGATAAGCACCGGCGAAATGGAGGCTCCGCAATTGCCCGAAAAAACGCAGACTTTGGTAAATTGCCTAACCGCAAAAGAAGAATATAAAAATTCAAATCAAACGCAACAAAAACAATTTCTCAATGAGCAATTGCAACATTGGTTGCAACAAGACAGTATCAAAAGTCACTAAGCCATTGTCGTATTTGTCAGCAGCCAAGACTTAAATTCTTCCATATTCTTAACTTCGGGAATAAAGCTTAATTCTTCAGGCAGATCAGAAGTAAATTCGCAGCGCATCCTAACCGGGTGCGCACCTGCATTTATTGTGGCATATTGATTGTAAATTCTGTCATCAACCAATACAGTTTCTTCTGGTTTCAAGCCATATTTTTCAAAACAGCTTTTCAACATATCTTCTTTTGCCGAGTCGTGCATAAATTTGCCATGCTGCACACACTCAATGGTCAAAAAATCTGTCACCTCTGCCAAAAGATTATTCAAAAATCTCTTTTTTGTTTCAACATCAAAAGTCGCAGACATTGTAAATTGCCTATACCCCAATTGATGCAGCTCTTTCAAAACTTTTATCACATTCGGATACAGCGGTCGGTTGCAAAAAAATTCAGGAGAATGACAAAAATCATAATCCATTTCCACACCTTTCTCCGGATGTGTCTTCAACTCCAATGCTCCGTATTTTTCCGCAATCGGCAAAACTTTCGGCAAATCTTCCCACCTCAAAGCGGCATAATCGGGGGCATACTTCGGATGCTTGGTCAAAAAATTATAATAGGCATAATTCAAATTCGCCAAAACACCATCAACATCCCAAAAAATGTTTTTAATAATCATCGCCAACCCTATTTCATGCATTTTTCAACGGTCTTTGCCACAACATCAGCTGTCAAACCGAAATGTTTATACAACTCACCGCCCGGAGCCGAAGCCCCAAAACCATCCAAACCGACAATAGCCCCATTTCCGGCTACATATTTATCCCAGCCGAAAGGTGAGGCTGCCTCCACAACAATTCGCGGTGCTGTTCCCAAAACATTTTTCCTATACTCTTCCGGTTGCCTGTCAAAAAGCTCGAGGCAAGGCATAGAAACCACATTAACTCCTATACCGCTTTGCAGCAGAATTTTCTGTGCCTCAACAGCAATCTCAACCTCTGAGCCGGTAGCAATAATCGTAGCTTTCGCATTGCCCTCTGTCTTAGAAATTATATAACCGCCTTTTGCTGACAAATTCTCACTCGACTCGTTCCGCAAACAAGGCAACCCCTGCCTTGATAAAACGAGTAAAGACGGAGATTTTTCATTTTTAATGGCAAGTTCCCAAGCCTCTGCGGTTTCCACCACATCACAAGGCCGGAACAACAACAAATTCGGCATAGCACGATATGATGCCAAATGTTCAATAGGCTGGTGAGTAGGTCCATCTTCGCCTACACCGATGGAATCATGCGTCAGGACATAAATCACCCTAAGCCCCATTAATGCAGCCAATCTTATCGAAGGACGCATATAGTCGGAAAAAACAAAAAATGTTCCGCCAAACGGAATAACTCCTCCGTGCAAAGCCATGCCGTTCATAATTGCCGCCATTGCATGTTCTCTTATGCCGTACATAACATTATTGCCGGCATAATTGCTTGCATCAAAATTTGTCATCGGCTTTACAAATGTCAAATTAGAAGCTGCCAAATCTGCAGAACCACCGACAATTTGCGGAATTTCCGGCACAATTTTTTCCAAGCACATTTGCGAGGCTTTTCTTGTTGCAACTTTTGTCTTTTCTTCAATAGATTGCTTTTTCAACTCTTCGAGAGGCAAGTTCCAATCTTTTGGGAGCTTATTTGTTATAAAATCTAAAAATTCACGATTTTTATCTGCGTTGCTTTTCCAAACTTCATATGCATTTTTATTACGCTCGTAAGCTTTTCTCCACTCATTCAAAATCTCTTGCGGAACTTCAAAAGGAGAATATTTCCAGTGCAGCTTTTCGCGCATTGCAACAACCTCTTGTTCTCCCAAAGGTGAGCCGTGACAAGAAGATGTACCGCACTTATTCGGTGCGCCGAAGCCTATTATTGTTTTGCAGGCAATCAAAGTCGGTTTATCAGCTTTTTGTGCCTTATATACTGCATCTGCAATCTCTTGTTGATTATGTCCGTCAACCTCGATTACATTCCAACCCGCTGCTTCAAAACGTTTTTTCTGATCAACAGAACTTGCCTTGTCAACACTTCCGTCAATTGTAATATTATTATTGTCCCAAAAGACAATGAGCTTGTTCAACTTCCAGTGGCCTGCAAGAGAGATTGCCTCTTCCGAAATGCCTTCCATCAAACATCCGTCACCGGCAAAAACATATGTATAGTGATTGCACAAATCATCACCGAACAGGGCGTTTAGCCTTCTTTCTGCCAAAGCCATTCCCACAGCAGAGCTAATTCCTTGTCCCAAAGGACCGGTAGTCATATCAATTCCGGCAAGATGCCCATATTCCGGGTGGCCTGCTGTTTTGGCGCCCAACTGGCGAAAATTTTTAATATCTTCAATTCCGATATCAGGATACCCGAGGAGATACAGCACCGAATACAAAAGCATAGAACCGTGTCCCGCCGAAAGCACAAACCTGTCTCGGTCAAACCACAAAGGTTCATTTGGGTTAATTTTTATAAATTTTGTAAAGAGAACAGTTGCAACATCTGCCATCCCCAAAGGCATACCAGGATGCCCTGATTTTGATTTTTCAATTGCATCGGCGCTCAAAAACCTGATGGCATTAGCCATTTTGTTTTCAAATTTGTCATTATCATAATCTGTCATCGGTTGCTCCCTTAAATTGCAATCCTTGAAGCTGGTTATATTGGTATTGTCTTCTGGTCAAAGCCAATTCCAAATTAATTTGATATCCCGGCTCACCATTTGGAATTTGTACCATAACTTCTTTTCCGGTCAAAACATACTTTTTGTTTGGCACTGCAAGGCTGGTCTTAAAAGAATGAGGCTGTCTGCCCATCAACTTATTCTGGTTATATTCTGTATTTACATAATAGGGAAACTCAATGTTTTTTCCTCCCTGATCATAATATCTGACAATCTCAAACACCGGTGCGATATAGGCATTTGTAGAGCCTTTTTTCTCATCATAACGGCAATATCCTTCATATCCGACAATTTCTACCGTATACCACACTTCATTGCCATACATCTTTGTAACATGGTTATAATCAGGTGTAACCTGCACATTCGGACAATAGCGCAACTCTCTGTTTCCAAAAGAGCAGGCTGCCAGCAAAAAAAGAGGAACAACAATTATTTTCTTCAACATAGAGAACTCCTTATCTTTAAGACTATATGCCACAATATAAAGCAAAGAGTTTATGATGTAAACAAAGACTTTTATTTACCCGCTGTTATTTATATTTTTTCAAACAGAGCAACCAACTCACAGTGCTCGGAATATACAAACTGGTCGACCATTGTCAGCTTTTTCAGCATATAGCCTCCCAAAATTAAAATTTGCGCATCCCGAACAAATGTTGACGGATTACAGGATACAGCAACTATTCTTTGCGGCTTCTCATCAGAAGGCAAATCAACAATAGCTTTCACTTGCTCTTTTGCTCCGGCTCTTGGAGGATCAAAAACAATCGCCGACAACCCGTTCAATTCCGTACCCGACAAAGGATATTTGAACAAGTTACGATTAACAATTTCAACATTTGTTATCATATTTTTGTTCAGAGACAATTGAAAGGACTTCAAAAGTTCCACATTTGTATCCGAAGCCAATATTTTCACACCTTTTTTCTGCGCCAAAGAATAAGAAAAAGTTCCGACTCCGCAAAACAAATCAGCAATTTTGCCTGTGCAGTCGCCAAGATATTTATTGACCAAATTTACCAAGGCTTGTTCTCCCTGCTTTGATGGCTGCAAAAAAGTTCCTGCCGGCACAAAAACCTGGCAATCACCGATTGTAATAAAAGGTTTTGCCTTTTCTATGATTGTCTCCGGCTCATCATTGACATTTTGCCGATGAGATATTCTGATAACATTCTCCTGCTGATAAATTTTTTCAAACAACAGCTCTCTCATTTCCAAATTAATCGGATACGAAAATTCCAACAGCAAATCCAATCCGTTTTCCGCTTGTGTAATCCAAATATCACCGGATAAGACATTGCCATATGATATTTTTTTCTTTTTTGAAGGGAGTAAAAATTTAATAGAGCAAATATCCTCCAGTAAAGAGCGAACAAAAGGCAGAGCGGAGTTAATCTCTTTGGTTAACATTACACAATTTTCAATATTGGCAATCTGTGAACTATGTCTGGCATTAAATCCTAAACAAATAGTGTTTTTCTGCTTGCAAAAAGTCATATTTGCTCGTCTTCTGCAGCCGTCATCAACAAAAATAGGCTCTTCAAAAACAAATTTTTGCCTACTCAGCGGTTGCAAAATATTCTTCAATGTCAAAATTTTTTGTTTTCTATATTCCGATAAGTCTAAATTTCTATAAACGCAGCCACCGCACATATCATCATAGCGACATTTCGACATAAAAAATCCTCCCTAGCCTTTATAAACTGGCATAATTAAAGGATTATTTAGTTAAAATATGATAAAAATAAAAAAAAAGATGATTATTTAAAAAATATGCTGTAACATAAGCACAATTTTATAGAAGGACTTGGTAAAATGAAACAAAGATTTCCTAAGCACTTAAGCTACAGATATAAGCTTAACCTCGAAAATTTGCCGGCGAGATCCAAAGATAGATTGAGCTATAAGAGTCTGATTGCAGGTATTGTGATCGGATTCTTGATGGCTTTGCTTGGTGTGTTGGAGATGGCCAACAAATTTCGTGTTGAAAAAGATTTTATATATCCTATCAACCTAAATTCTGCCCACTTGGCTTTCAATCATCTTTTTGTTGATTATTCGTACATTATCATTGGTGTTGGCATAATGTTGTGGACGATTGTTTCCTACATACGTTATAAAAAAATATATTTTAATGGTCGTACATTTGATGTTGACTTCAAAGGTGTCTTTGGTGAGACGGAACTTTTCGATGAGCACCTTCGCAACTATCGCGGAGTCAGGATGAGAGTGGAATTTTGCCAATGGGGAATATTAACTCAAAACAAATATATTATCGAGCTTGAGCACATTGATCCAGGAAAAACAATTCCTTTATACATATCAACTGACAGCACCGAAGTATATGATATTTGGCACTACTACGCAAAACGTCTTGATATGCCGACAATTATTGATACTGACGAAGGAGTTAAGGTTGTTGATACAAGAGATCTCAATAAAAGCTTGAAAGACTATATAATCTCACTAGGATTGGCACCTAATTACGCGATTCTGCCTCCCAAGCCCAGAGTTATAAAATTCAGCCAAAGAAGAGATAAAATAGTTTTATCTATCAAAAAATCTTTTTGGGATGTCTATAATACGATTGCATTTATTTGGCTTGCTGTCTACGGAGCGGTTTATTATCTTGCCGTTCGCAACTACGAACAAGTATCCGCGATGATAGGTGTACAATGGAAAACATATCTTCTCTTCACCATGGCAACTTTGCTTCTCATAATATGGGTGCTATGGCTTTTCAAACGTGAGAAAATAGTCATAAAAGCCGGACGAATTATACTCATATACAACTTCTTCTTTATCTCTCGCAAAAGAGATGATGTTGCAATTGAAGAATTGAAAGATATAGAAATTTTGCGCAGTCCTAATAATAATCGCCATTATTTGGCCTTGATATCCCAATACAATGTCGCGGTTTTGGGCAGTAAAATGCCGCTGGAATTGTTACGGTGGCTCAAAAAATTCATTATAAGTGAAATTATAAAATAACATTAAAATCATGATAAATTAAAAGGTGAAAAAATGAAAAAGAAACAAGAAATTATAGAACAAGATGCTTTTCTTCAAGAAGTTGAGGAAGATCTCAAAAACGAGTCTTTGAAAAAATTGTGGGATAAATATGGCCTTTTTGTCATCATATTTGTTGCCGCAATATTGACTTTGGCTGTCAGCTACGAGTCAATCAAATCTTGGTATATTCGCAGAGCTGAAAATTGGTCAAATGCCTATTCTATTGCGCTTGTGCTGCAAAACCAAGGAAAATATGAAGAAAGCATTGATGCTTTGAATATGATTATCAACAAAAAATTTGGTGCATTTGCAAGTTTGGCCAAAATGCAACAGGTTAATGTTTTGTTGGATAACGGCAATCAGGAATTGGCCTTAAACAAGCTCTCCGAGATTATTGCCGACAAATCTTTTGAGCCTGAGCTTCGTGATGTTGCTATCGTAAAACTGGCTTCTTTCAAACAAAACACCGCTTCGCGTGAAGAAATGGAAAATCTTCTTTCTTCTATCACTTCTCAACCGCAAAACTCTTGGTACGGTACAGCCCAATCAATGCTTGCCGGTGTATCCCTCAGAGACGGTGACAAAGAAACAGCCAAAAATATTTACGAAAAATTGCTCGAAAACAATGATGTTTCTGATGACTTCAAAAACAAAATAAAAAATATTTTATCTGTTTTATAAGGAATGAACATGTTAAACAAAAAAACAATGGTTTTGGTTGCCGGAATGCTTATGCTTTTCGGCTGCGGCAAAGAAAAATTGGTTATTGACGGCGAGAGAATTCCGGTCCTTGACAAACCCGAGGGTATCACCGCGGATTACATGAAAGGTGATGTAAAAATCTCTCTCCCTGCACCGACTAAAAATTATCGTTGGGCGCAGTCAGGCGGCAATTCTCAGCACAACTTCGGACACCTTTCCAGTGCCGAAAAACTCCATAAAATATGGGATAAAAGCTTTGGAAAAGGAGCCTCAAAGAGAGATTATCTGATTGCTTCTCCGATAATTGCCAAAGAAACTGTCTTCGCCATAGATGCCGACGCCGTTGTCAGTGCATATAGTCAAAAAGACGGCACCAAACTATGGGAAACTCGCCTAAAACCGCAAATTCGTGACGATAAAAAAATCTCCCTAAAAGGTGCCGGATTAGCCTATGATAATGCCAAAATTTTTGCTACCACCGGCTTTGGCGGCATTTTTGCACTCGATTCTCAAACAGGTGAAATTATCTGGAAAAACTACGAAAAAACGCCAATCCGTATAGCTCCTACTGTAGGTGGCGGAAAAGTTTTTGTTCAAACCATAGAAAACGTGTTAGTAGCTTTCAATCAATCTAATGGTTCGGAAGCATGGAGATACACTGCTGCCAACGAAGATACTGTTCTTGTAGGCGGAGCATCGCCTGCTTATGACGAAAGTCAAGATATTTTGATAGCCGGTTTCAGCAATGGTGAAGTTAGAGCTCTCAAAGCCAGCACTGGTTCTCCGCTTTGGGGTGATTATTTGGCAAGCGGATACAGAAATAACATCTTGTCAGAAATAAATGCCATCAGAGCCAATCCTGTCATTAGTAAAGATACTGTCTATGCAGCTAGCAGCAATATGATAACTGCGATTGAGCTACGTACCGGACAAAGACTGTGGGAGCGTGAATTCGGCACAGATAACCAACCTTGGCTTGCCGGAAAAATCCTATATATTTTGACTGATGGATCACATCTTTTGGCTGTTGATACCGAGAGCGGCAAAATTATTTGGGATACAAAAGTTCCTGCCGGAGAAAAGGTTTCTGATGCCGTTGGTGTGACTTTTGCAGGTCCTGTTTTGATAAACAACCGCATTTTGGTAAATACCTCCAACGGATATGCTTTCTACATCTCCCCATACACCGGCGAAATTATGGGCTATGTAAAAATAGGCAAAGGCTCGTCCATAACCCCTATTGTAGCAGATAACCAAGTTATAATCACTACTAACGATGCCAAATTAGTGGCTTATCAATAGGAGAAACAAATGCCTCTAAAAGTGGCCATAATCGGGCGCCCGAATGTCGGCAAATCGACCTTATTCAATCGTTTGGCCGGTCGCAAACTAGCCATAGTCCACGACAAGCCGGGCGTTACGCGTGACCGCAAAGAGGCTCAAGCCAAACTCCAAGACTTAGACTTGCAAATTATCGATACGGCAGGATACGAATATAGCACCGAGGACAATCTCGAACAACGTATGTGGAAACAAACCCAAAAAGCTATTGATGATGCTGATGTTTGTTTGTTTTTATACGATGCCCGCGCCGGTCTGCAACCCTATGACGAGCATTTTGCCGACATTTTGCGCAAGTCTAAAAAACCGGTGGTTTTACTCGCAAACAAATGTGAAGGAAAAATCCAAGAGGACAGCAGATTTGAGGCCTACAAGCTTGGACTTGGCGAGCCAATTCCTTTTTCTGCCGAACATGGTTTGGGTATGCTCGATTTATACGAAGCTTTGCGCAAATATTACCGCAAAGAAGAGCCATCAGAGGGACAAACAGAAGATGAGCCGAAAGGTAAAGCCATTCAACTTGCCATTGTTGGTCGCCCTAATGTCGGCAAGTCGACTCTTGTAAATGCTCTGCTTCAAGATGAACGCATGCTCACCGGCCCAGAGGCAGGAGTAACAAGAGATGCCATAGCCTGCGACTGGGAGTGGAAAGGGCAAAAGATAAAACTTGTTGACACAGCCGGACTTCGTCGTCACTCAAAAATTAGCGATTCACTCGAAAAAATGTCAGCGGCCAGCTCAAAACATGCTGCATATATGGCACAAGTTGTAGTGTTAGTTTTAGATGCCGACGGAGTTCTTGACAAGCAGGATCTGACAATTGCATCCGATGTTTTAGACGAGGGCAGGGCCTTAGTTATTGCTATCAACAAATGGGATATTGCCAACCGCAAAGAAACGCTTGATAAGCTCAATTACAAATTGAAAACATCTTTGACACAAGCCGAAGGAATACCGACGGTGACAATATCTGCGTTGAAGAACGAAGGTTTAGACAAGCTTATGAGCGCAGTCCTAAAAGTTTATAAACGCTGGAATATGCGAATTCCGACAGCCCCGCTCAATAAATGGTTTGCCGATATGATAGAGGCTTATCCCCCTCCATTGGGTAAAAACAAACGTCGCATAAAATTGCGCTATATTACACAGGCCAAAACAAGACCTCCGGCATTTGTAATTTTTTCGAGTAATCCTGAAGGCTTGCCGGAGTCTTATCTACGCTATCTAACTAACAATTTGCGCGATACGTTTGATTTGGGCGGAATTCCCTTGCGTATAAATGTCCGCAAAACCGACAATCCTTATGCATAAAAAAAGCGGCTAAAAAGCCGCCTTTTTTATATTTTTGTATTATAAGATTTTTTCATCTTAATAAACCTCGTAATTCCGAGCGGAATAGTCAGTGCATATAACAATGTCAATACGCTCAAAACCATCCAAGGCTGGCTCAAAACCAAGGCTGCGCCAAAAACAACAAAAACAAATACCGGTGCCACCATATAGGTTGGAATTTTCATGTGTTTTGTAGAAATCGTTGGGATACGGCTAATCATCAGCATTGCAACGATAAAAAACAAAATACTGCAAAGCCAGTTGCTGCGCAAAAATTCACATTCTTCCAGCTCAAAACTGAGCATAACCGGCAAAATACCCAAAGCCGCCGCAGCAGGAGCCGGAACCCCCACAAAGAAATTATGCCAATAAGGTTCCATCGGTTCTTCTTCGAGCATAGTATTAAAACGAGCCAATCTCATAGCCATGCATATTGCGAACAAAAGGCAGAAAAACCAACCAAATTTTGGAAAATCAAACAAAGTCCACTTATACATCAAAATTGCCGGAGCAACACCAAAGCTGACAAAATCCGACAACGAGTCAAGTTCTGCACCAAACTTTGTGGAACCTTTTAACATTCTGGCAACACGTCCGTCGAGCATATCAAAAAATGCGGCCAAAAATATACAAATAACAGCTTTAGAAAAATTTCCCGATATTGAATACCTGATAGAAGTAACACCGGCGCACAAGGCCAAAGTTGTAACAATATTCGGAATAATTTTTCTGATAGGCAAAGACTTCAATTTCTGCTTAGAAACTTGAATTTTTGCATTAATATTAGCATTAATATTTTCCATTATTTTGCCTCCCCGTCAACTTTTTTCAGATCGGAAGTCAAATTAGCCAAAACCGTCTCTCCGGCAATCATTGTCTGCCCGACACAAACTTGCGGTTCAACACCTTTGGGGAGATATACATCCAAACGCGAACCAAATCTAATCAAGCCGAAACGCTCACCTGCTGCATAAGTTTGTCCTTCTTTTGCAAAGCACAAAATTCTTCTGGCAACAAGACCGGCAATCTGCACAAAAGCAATTTTTTTGCCGCTTTCTGTTTCCATCGCGAGAAGCTGACGCTCATTATCACTACTGGCTTTATCAAGATTTGCGTTAAAAAATTTACCTTTAATATACACGGTTTTCAAAATTTTTCCGCTTGCCGGTGCGCGATTGACATGCACATTAAACACGCTCATAAAGATACTCACCCTGATAAACTCTTCATCACCCAAATCGAGCTCTTTAGGGGCTTTAACTTTTGTAATCATCTGCACTTTTCCATCGGCAGGCGATACAACCACATCTTTAATTTGAGGTACAACTCTTTCGGGATCTCTAAAGAAAAAGTAGCACCATATTGTCAACACAAGGCCAATCCAGCCGAGCGGTGCCCAAATCAATGCCAATAACGCTGTTATCAAAGCAAAGACCGGAACAAATTTCCAACCTTCTTTGTTTATATGCGGAAAAGCGTATGGAATAATGCTATTACGCAAAAAATCTTGAAGGTGGTCAAGATTATTTTTTTTCATAATACAATCCTTTCAAAATAAATCGATATACCGAAACGCTGTTTCTGCCATATATCTTTCCAGACAAAGAAAAGCACATTTTTGCAAAATAAGCAAGAATAGACTTGCATTTATAAAAATTTATTTGTATAAACTAACACGCGAACGGATTTATGCGCTTGTGGCGGAACTGGTAGACGCTGCAGACTTAAAATCTGTTGGGAGCAATCCCGTGCCGGTTCGATTCCGGCCTAGCGCACCAATAAAAAACACCCTCCTTGTGAGGGTGTTTTTATTGGTATGATAAACAGAGTTATCGAAGCGGCACAGTGCCGGCTCGAACCGTAGCGAGCAGGCGGATATTAGACGCCGGTTGCCGAAAGGCAAGCGAGCAAGGTCGGCATTAAGAAAACTTTTGAAAAAAAGTTTTTAGCCATTCCAGCCTAGCGCATTTTTGAAAACCGCCTCATTGTAAACTGTCCAATTTCCGGGGGACAGTTCATTGCAGGCGGTTTTTTGCTTTATTGTGATTGAATTACAAAAAGTCCGATAGTTTAGTTCTCCAAAACATCAATCCCGCAATAATTATCGGACCTTTTATATGCTAAATATAAATTTCTATCATTTTTTATAAAAAAACTTGATTTTTTGTCTATGGAATGGTAAAATAAAAAAACAATTGATGATTATGCATAAAGAAAGGATAAAACGATGACTGCTGATATTATGGACCTTTTAAATCGAGCTCATGAAGCCATGAAAGAAAATCAGCAAGAAAAAATTGTCTCCAAAGTTGAGAAGAAGGAAAATGTCTTTGTTGTCGAATTCTCAGGTAAAAATGGTGAAGAACTTTTTCTTGATTATGGGGTTGTTCTTCCGGTTAGTCTCGGCTTTCAGCCTAAAGAAGGAATGTTAGCACTCTACACGACAGGAAGTGGCGGTGCTATTGGAGATTCTGCTGATTTAACTTTTAAGGATTCAAATGGAAATAAATTATTTTCTGCACACCGAAACGAAGGTGTAGGCCTTGATAAATGGGTTGTAACCTATAATAAAGTGCAAAATGAAACATCTCGAAATATTTTAGAAGAAATAAATGAACTTCAATATAAAATACAGCATAATAAAGCTGATACTGGCGGCGAAAAAGACCTTCCGGAGAAGTATGCTTTTTATTCTGCTTCTAATAATACCGTATCTGAAACTTTTATAAGACTTGATAAAGAGAGCGGAAAAGTAGACCATGCATTTTCTTGTAGTCCAATTACGGGGTTATTTTATAAAAATTTGGATGAGCAGTATAGCGGTAAAACATTAGAAGATTTGCTAAAAGATGAGACCTTGGCTCATTTTTCTACAGAAGAAGTGAAATTAGAAGAATGTACCGCACAACGTTTTGCTCAAACCGAAAAAATGGGAATCGATAAAACATGTGGGAAAGAGAGAAAACTTTAATTTTTTAGCTTATGTCATTACTGCAAAATGACGAAATAAACTATACCGATAAAAAAGAATAATGTTGTTTTTTAATTTCGATTTTGTGTCTTAGAGTGCAAAGTTATCATAATTCTGAGTCCGATAGTCGCAAAGTATCGCGCACCAATAAAAAATACCACCTGAAGAGGTGGTATTTTTTATTGGTATGATAAACAGAAGTCATCAAAGCGGCACACTTAATAATATACAATTACCAAAACTTGCATAGCCCTAAAAATAAACCTATATATAGAGCAGATAAACATATTAGGAAACTAGCATGCAAAACAAAACAGAAGAAGAATTTATCCCCTTAAAATCCGAACGCCAACTAGCCAAGTTATTTCGCATTATACCAATATTCCGCAAAAACAAAGAGCTACAAAAAACAATAACAGATTGGGCAAAAGAAATGTTGACAGAGGCGCGTGCAGAATGGTGTGCAATGCGGGCGATAACCATTGAATCGGTTATCAAAACCGACCGAAAACAACAGGCAACAAACCGCGGCAAGCGCAGAGACGAAAAATATGTACCTTTCAGAGAATATTTTAAAAATCTGCAACGTCAAAGATATATCTCTTATAAAAACGCAGGACAAAAAATGACGGCAAATGGTTTTGTCAGGTGGTTTCTGGAAAATCCGCCCCAAGATATCAAAATCCCTTATTGCAAAGAAAACCAAAAAAATAAGCTGATACAACTTGCCCAAGCCAACAACAGAGAATTTAAAAAAGCTTTTGAATGATAAAGCTGATACTTTGCTATCTGTAGCCGATTGATTTTGCAATATAATTTTTCTAACTTAAATTATCGATACAAGGAGTTAGGAAAATGAAAACCATACACGACGATATATATCAGCGATTTCACGGCTTTAAGTCTGTGAAACGCGGATACAAAACACAAGGGGAAAGCGATTGGTATTATGTTGACCCACGTTACAAAGATGATGACGAAC
>JAGCFG010000078.1 GCA_017650255.1 Alphaproteobacteria bacterium
CTTGGTTCGTTCTGGCGCTGATACCGCGATTTTTCGCATTGGCAATTATGGTAACATTTTCAATATCTTTGGAAAATTCTTTAATGATATTGACCGAATTATCGGTTGAGGCATCGTCGACAAATATATATTCGGGATTTTTCAGCCCCGTCTGCGCAAACAAAGCCTTTAAGACTGACGGGAGATAGTACTCCTTGTTATAAACCGTCATTACAAAACTTACATCAATATTCATTAGTCACCTCATTAGTTGCTCAGGGCTTTTTCGGACAACTCTTTCTCAAGCTTCAAAATATCATTTTCCGAGCTGCTTTCAGCCTTTTCCGGAGGAGATGTTTCGAGAGTTTCTTCCATTAAATTTTGCGGCTTATCCTCGGGCAAATCCGATGTTTTTGCGGGCTCTTCAATAATAACCAAAGCCTCCGGCGTACCGCTCATCTCAGGAGCATTTGTATCAGCCTCTGCTGCACTTTGTTTTACCAAAACTTCAGGTTGAGCCTCTTCGTTTTGCTCAAATTTTTCCGGCACATCAATCGGTATCAAATTTTCCGGCTCACCGCTCGGTGTAGCAACTTCTTCTTGCGCATTTTCTTCGACGAGCGCCTGCTCTTCATTAGGCTCAGCTTTAGGCTCATCTTTCTTTACCAAACTGCTATATTCCAAATCCGGATTTCTGCTCATGGCAATATTATCTCTTTTCTCCAAATCCTCTTCGCTCATGGTCTTTGGCGCTCCATACTCTCTGTCAACACACTTCAAAAGCCATACATCATAAACAGGGTGAGCCACAGGGTTCAAAGCCGGAGAAGAAGAAACCATCCATCCCTTAAAGATATTAACTCTCACTTCGTTCGAGATATTGTCCACAATGTCAACAAACGCAAAATTATCCGGTGTTTCTTCCGGTGCTCTGGTTTTGCAATCTCTGACCAAAATAGAAAAACTTCCGAACAAAACTTCTTGATTGACCGGCACTTCTATCAAATCTACCTGTCCGGTAATCTTGTCCATTGCCTGCATAATTGCCGTATTTGCCGAAATTTCCGTTGCATCGGCAACGCCGCCCAAACACATCAACGCAAACAAAAAAGCAAAACTATTCTTCTTTCTCATCATTTCCGGTCACCATAAAAATAACTTCGCCAACCATATCCTCGAGTGTCTTAAAATCTTTTGTATTGCTGACAACATCTCCGTCAACCAAAAGCTCTTTCGATTTTCCCGGGTCAATTTTAATAAACTTATTGCCCATCAAACCATTGCTCGAAATCATTGCCACACTGTCTTTCGGCAGTTTTACATCAGAAGCAATGCTCATTTTGATCTCAGCATCATAATTTTCGGAATCAAGGTGCTGTCCGACAACCGTGCCGATTTTTATGCCGTTTATCATAACATCGGCACCAACATTAAGTCCGCCAACCTTCAAAAAGCGTGCAGTCAAAGTATAACCCTTAACGGCCTGCAAGTCCGCAACCGAATAAGCAAAATACAAAAACAATCCGGCAATTCCCAAAACCATCAATCCCATTACGGTTTCAAAAGGTCTTTTATTCATCAATCTGCTCCTTTTTAGTATTTTTTTTGTTTTTTGCCTTACCGATGCCGATAATTCTATCCAGCAACTCTTCCAAAACCATGGCGTCCTGAGTATAAGCAAACTCACTGCCTTCGGGGATATATTCTTCATCTCCGCCTGGTTCTATCTCAATATACTTGCTGCCCAAAACTCCGTCACTGACAATCGAGGCGGAACTATCAAGAGGGATTTTCACTTCATCTTTAATTTCCAGGGTCAAAATAGCCTTATAATTCTTATCAATCTCGGCATTTATCACTTTCCCGACATCAATACCGGCCAACCTTACCGGATTTCCGACAGACAAACCGTCGGTTCTGCCGAAGCGTGCCAACAAAGAATAGTGGCTGTGTTCCTCGTCGTGTGCAGCCAAATTTTGCCTGATAAGATAAGCACAAGCCAAAACAGCTATAACCAAAACCGTATATAGCCCAATCTTTATGGAATATGTTTCGTCTCTGGAATAAGTATCGTTCAAGTTGCTAAACCTCTTATTAATTTGCGTGCAATCTATCATTTTTTATCCGGAAATTCCATAAAAAAACACAGCTTGTGCATTATTTTGCCGAAACATTCCGTTTTGGGCGAAAAAGCTTAAGGGAAGTCAAAAAGGCTAATGACAGTCTTTTCAAAAACAGCCGCTTTTCTCAAGCGGCTGTTTTTTTGTATTATATTCAAATAGAAAAAATTATCAACAAATAACGTCATTGCGAGCTAAGTACGTCAATCTCTGGTTTCCTATTTCTTTTTATTCACAATCTGAATGGCTTCTTCCAAAGTCGGCTCGCGCCCTTTCATATCTTTCGGCAGAGCAAAATTTGTCTTTCCGCACTTAAGATATGGCCCGTATCTCCCTTGGTTGAAAGTAATTTCCTGCTTATTTTCGGGATTTGTGCCGATAACTTTCGCTTGCGGCTTTTCGGCAACATTACTCAAAATCTGCTCGGCTCTCTCCAAAGTGATATTAAAAATACTATCCCCGCCGGTCAAAGATTTTGATTTTCCGTTTTGTTTCAAATATGGTCCGAACTTGCCGATATTAACCTCAATTCCGTTACCCAACTGCCGCGGCAGGTTCAGCAAAATCACCGCCTGTTCCAAACTTATTGTCTCCGGTGTAACTTCTCTTGGCAAAGAACAGCGCTTGGGTTTTTCTTTTCCTTTGTCATCACCCAGTTGAACATAATACCCATAAGGCCCTTTTTTCAAATAAATTGTTTCACCCTCATGCTCGCCCAAAACCTTATCCTCAGGTGTAGCCAGTTTTGGCGCATTGGCAAAGGCTTCTTCTTCTGCGGTGGTATCAATCAGCTGTTTTGTATATCCGCACTCCGGATAATTTGAACACCCGATAAACGCCCCGAACCGGCCGAGCTTTATGCCAAGTCTTCCTTTTTTGCAC
>JAGCFG010000079.1 GCA_017650255.1 Alphaproteobacteria bacterium
ATATTCAGGAAATTTTTTAATGGCTTGCTCTTGTGCAAAACTGATAAATTCATTCAAATTGTCAGAATTTCCATCAAAATTAGCTTTACGTAAATAACGTAAAAAAGGATCTTTCATTCCCATAGGTCCCAATTGACGTGAAAAGGATGTCGCCATATAGTTGTAACTTCCCCATGCACAACCAACACCAACCGGATCTCCTATATATCTACACTTATCTGATGCTATTGGCTCTTCCTTAAAATCAAAATCCTTATTATTATCTTTTTCGTAGATAGCTGCACACATAACAGGTCTATAGTCCTTTTCACCCATAGTTGTTCCTTTAAATTCAAGATCTCCATAAAAACAAACCATCAATGTTTTTTTAGGACTTTCGAAAATGACAGCCGCTCGTGTAGCTTTACTTTTTCCTATTTCATATTCGCTAAATTCTACTTTAGGTTCCTTAAATTTGCCTTTAGAGTTTTCTGTTGTGCTTTTTGTCATATTCTTTCTCCTTTACCCAAACAGACAAAGAGCCAAGCGGTTAGTCGCGTTGTTTGGCTCTTTTATGATTGTTTTTTGCGCAAGCCTTAAATGTGTGTGTGCATAAAACCAGGTTTTCCGGCATTTTGCCGGATGATTGGTTATAGCAATTTTCACTGCACACAAACATACGTTTAACTCCTTTATAGAGTATAATTTATTATAACATGCTTCTTATCTGACGATATGGTACAGGAGAAAGTTGAAAATATGGTTAATCGTATAAATTTAAAACTGTCATGCCTATTTTTCGACTTGTCGAAAAATTCATGGCATCTTCCGCTTTTGGGAGAGTTGAAAAAGTCGTAGATCCCTGGATTTTTTGCTAACGCAAAAAAAGGGATGACTTTTGCTATCGACGGCGGTTTTGCTTTGTGGCCATGATGGTAACTGCGGCAGAAAAGAGATATTTCAGCCAACGGATTATCGTTTTTTGTTCTCTAACACGCAATTGGCTCCACCAATTCAGGCAACGGCGGCAAAATCCTTCCTTTGGCTTTTGGACTTTTGAAGAACCTTTTTGGGTAGCTTGCGGAAGATTGGTCTCTTGAAGTTCTTTTGGGAGAATTTTTTCCCAATCGGAAACTTTTTTATGATAAGGCTCTATGATTTTGGCAATTTCATCATCGGGAACATAGGCGCCGTGAACGCGCTTTATCTCGCCGTTTTGCGGCAAAAAGAGGGCATCGCCGCGACCGAGCAAATCTTCGGCACCGGGCATATCCAAAATTGTGCGAGAATCAAACTGCGAGGCAACTTTGAAAGCCATTCTGGTCGGGAAATTGGCTTTTAGAACACCGGTGACAACATCAACAGATGGTCTTTGGGTTGCCAATATGAGGTGAATTCCTGCCGCCCTCGCCTTTTGCGCAAGACGTTGAACGTGGTCATCAACATTCTTGTCGGCGGAAATAAGGTCGGCAAACTCGTCAATTACGCAAACAATATAGGGCAAAAACTCGCCTTTGTCATTATATTCGCCGATATTGCGGACCATTGTTTCTTCGAAAAGGCCATAGCGTCTTTCCATCTCGTCAACCAAATATTTGAGAACAGAAGCAGCTTGTTTGTTGTCGGTTACAACCGGTCCTAAGAGATAGCTTTGGTTATTATATACCGAAAATTCAATTCTTTTGGGATCTATCAAGACAAATTTCAGCTCGCTAGGCTTTTTGATACTGATGAGTGATAAAATAAAACAATTCAATGCAACAGACTTTCCGGAACCGGTAGTGCCGCCAATCAAAAGGTGCGGCATTTTGGCAAGATCGGCAAAAACAGGTTTTCCGGCAATGTCAACACCGAGGTAGAGAGGTAAAGCTCCTTTTTGATTTTTGAACTCGTCAGAAGATACAACACCGGAAAAATCTACGGTTTGCATGGTATCAGCGGCAATTTCAAAGCCAAGCTTCTGGGTGCCGGCAATAGGTTCAACACGCAGCGAGCTTACGCCCATTTCGCGGGCAATATCAGCAAGAGAAGTTGTGATATTTTTGATTTTGGTGCCGGCCTCGGGCAAAAATTCTATTTGTTTGACCAGGGGGCCGACATTTATGCCGGTAACCTCACCTTTTATGCCATAGTGAGAAAGTATTTCCGCTAAGTCTTGCATCTTTTCCTCTTACAGTCTGATTAGTTTTTGAGCAATCTCTTTTGCCGTTTGGTTTATAAGGTCGCTTTGGGCTTTGATGACATTGTTCATGTCGCTGTCAACAGGTTGACTGAATTTGCTGCGGCCTTGATAGACAATGTTTCCGTTTTTGAAAATTGTCCACCACGAATCGAGGGCAACTTTTTGATTGGGAATAATGTCAAATTTACTAATCTCCACATTAATGGTATAAGCAAATTTTTCTGACATATATGTCCTTGGCTTGATAGTCGATTTTGGCAGATATAAAGAGATATCGTCAGCCAAAATGCGGGCAACAGCATAACTTAAGGGTTCTGCCCAGCGATTGAATTCAGAAATTTTGAGTTCTGAGGAATCGGCTTCCTGTAACACCATTTGCGGGCGGTCGGCATACTTGGGGACTATAACTTCGTCTATGCCGACGGTTATATTCTTTTGAGAAATTGCGGCATCTTGGCTTGCGGCCTCCAGGTGATAGAAAGTCGATGGTCTGCTTATGCCGCAGCCGGCGAGAAGTAGTGCAAATAAAAATACTGCTTTTTTCATTTTTAATATCCTCCTTTTCCTTTTAATAATGCTTCTGGATGACGCTCTAGATAGTCGGCAAGATTGCCGAGAGTTTTAGCCGCTCCGGAAATGTTTTGCATGGCTTGGTTGAAGCCGTCCAAAATTATCGGAACATTTCTGGTTCTTTCCGGAATAACAGAAAATTCTGCCAGAAGTTTTTGCATTTGCGGCACAACTTCGTTGTTCAGGTTGTCTAAAAATGTATTCATTTTCTTGAAAGTTTCGCGCAACGGAATCTCTTGTATACCTTGAGAAATTTCGGCAATTTGCGACAGAGCGGTCGGAATTTCGGGGATATTGCTTCCGGGGGCTGAGTGATATACAGCTTCTGGTGCGTTTTCGATAAATTCGAGTTCAATCATCAATTGGCCGGTCAAATAATTCTGGGTTGCAAGACGCGCTCTCAGGCCTTTTGCAATCAATTTCTGCAACACTTGGTGAGCATCTTCGATTGTTTCTTCGGTATCTATATCACTGTCATCTTCGTCAAAAGCCATATATACCGGAATGCTGAAGTTAAGCTTCTCAACGTCTGTTATAATGTCTATTTTTACAACTTTACCGACGGTAACTCCCTTGAAAACAACTTGAGAACCTACATCCAAACCTTTTATTGATTCGGAAAAATACATTACCAACAAGTCTTGATTTTTGTTCATTATTTTTTCGGATACAAACATCCCAATAATGACTGTAAACAAGGCTATACCACTGACGATAAAAAGGCCTATTAGTTTATTGTTTGGTTTTCTACGCATCTTTTTGTTTTCCTCTGGTTAAAAATTGATAGACTGTTTCGTTGGGAGGATTTTTCAGCATCTCGTTGGGATTTCCTCTCCCAATGATTGATTTGCTGGAGCCATCCAAATATATTGAATTGTTGCCAATGGCAAAAATTGAAGCTAGCTCGTGAGTTACAATCACAATGGTTGTGCCAAGACTGTGATTGATGTCCAAAATCAAGTCATCTAACAGTTTTGAGCTTATGGGATCAAGTCCTGCTGACGGCTCATCAAAATATACAATCTCTGGGTCCAGAGCAAGTGCGCGCGCCAGGCCAGCACGCTTTTTCATACCGCCGCTGATCTCTGATGGATAATAATCTTCAAAGCCGGCAAGTCCTACCAAAGCAAGTTTTAATGATACAAGTTCTTTAATTTGCTTTTCGGGATAGTTGCGATACAGCTGCAACGGCAAAGCAACATTTTCCGCCAAGGTCATAGAGCTGAACAAAGCACCGCTTTGATATAGAATTCCGCTGTCTTGCATAATCTGCTTTTTTTGCTGTTGATCTGTGCCGATAAAGTTGTGTCCGTTGATAAAAATTTTGCCGCCCAGCGGGGGAACCAAACCGGTAAGAACTCGCAAAAGACTACTTTTTCCGCAGCCGGAGCCGCCCATAATTATAAAGATGTCGTGTTTATTGATATTAAAGTTAATCTCTCTCATTAAGACGTTGTCGCCATATCCGACGGTTAGGTTTTCGGCTTTGATTTGGATATTATTCTCAATCATATTCCCAACTCCTGACAGATTACGGTTATTATGCCGGTCATAACTATCATCCAAATTATCGCCGAGACGACAGCTTTTGTGGTTGAAACACCGACGCTATCGGCATTGCGTCCGCAATTTATGCCATAATAGCAACCGCATACGGCAATAACAATGCCAAAGATAAAACCATGAAATATACCGACCAGAAAGTTATTGAGACTGATTGCAGCCACTGATAATTCGTAATATTTTTGCATCGGTATCCCAAGCATTGTCACACCGACAAAAGCGCCGCCCATCATTCCCATTATATCGGACCACATGGTCAAAATCGGCATAGTAATAATTAGGGCCAACATACGAGGAGTAACCAAAAAATCTACCGAATTTATACCCATAGTCTTTAAGGCATCTATTTCCTCGTTTACCTGCATAGTACCGATGGCAGCGGCATAGGAGGCACCGGTTCTGCCGGCCATAATTATGCCGGTCATAATTGCCCCCATAATACGCGTCATACCAATGGTTACAAGGCTTGCCACATAAATTTGTGCACCAAAGGTTGTGAGCTGAACTGCGCCGACAAAGGCCAAAATCAAACCGACCATAAAACTTATTAAAGATACAATAGGGAGCGCGTTTAAGCCACATGCTTCCAAGGCAGAAGAAAAATCAATTCCGCGCATGAGCGATTTGCCAATCAGAACTTTGCCAAAGGCTATAATTGATTGTCCGATAAAGCTCAGACCTTTGCAGAAACTTTGGTATATATTATAGCCCCAAGCGCCGATTGCTTCCAGGCTCCATGATGAGTTTTGGGCCGGTGCAGGAGGATTGCGGTTGACGGCAAA
>JAGCFG010000001.1 GCA_017650255.1 Alphaproteobacteria bacterium
AATAAATACATCTACAGGGTTCTCAAATTCAGCTATTGAAAACTGCTCAGGTGACATTTTTCCGCCTTCTATTTTGTGGCCGTCTGCAAAACCGTTGTATTCAAAATTGTTTAAGCCGAATTCTGTCATATCTTTTATTGCAAATATTGTTACTTTGTCTTTTATGACAGTGTTTTCCGGATATTTAGCATTAAAATCGTCGATAAAGCTAATCAATCCTGATGTATTTTCATTTTTGTTAAAATTCTCAAGGGCTGTCGCATATTTTTCCGACAGTTCGCTATCGCCTTTTTCGGTTAAGAATGAGTTTATTGGGTTTTTATAAGAAGAATATGACAAATTACGGCACAGACGTTGCTTTATTTTTTCGGGAGATATGCGCTCATATTCTGTTTCGGGCTTTATAAAAGCAATGGCTGATTTGTTGGTTTTGCCATAATAAAAGTCTATCATTTTTTTGCCGGCGGCAAAAACCTTTTGCTTTTCTGCGTCAGAAAGAGTTTTGTTTTCATCCAGACGATCTTGCAGGCTCAAGGTTAAAAATTCGTTGGTAGATTGGTCGTTTTGTTGTTTGCGATTATAACTTGTCAGGCTGTGTCTCAATCTTTCCGGTGAACCCAAAGAATATCCAAAAGTTGCTTTGCTTAATTCGCAAAAGAGTAAATTTCCCTTGTGGTAAGGTTGTTCCATTTTGGCAGAACTCAAAAGAGCGTATTCATCAATAAACATTTCTTTACTGATATCTAATCCGTTTTGCTTTATGCTTGGTAATAATGCACCATTAAAAGAGTGGGTAAGAAATTTGTTATTTTTGCAGTTTGTTGCTACCTCTGCCATAATATTACATAAATCATTCACGGAATGAGGTTCTTTCAATCCCATTTTATCGCCTATTAAATTGATAATTTTGGGCATTACATATTGACCAAAATAATTTTGGTCCGCTGAAATTTTTCTGCGGTCATCATATGATAGAAATAAAATATCCTTGTGTTCCATCATATCGTTGGCTAAAACATCTATAGTTTTGTCCGACAAGTCTTCGGTGGCGGAGGCATAGGCTTGCAGTATATTGCCAAATTTTTGGAATAGGGTTTCGGCACGATAAAGGCTCTCTTCCTCTCTTATCATTTTTTTGAAGGAAGAATTTGAAAATGCGCGGGAAAAATAATCTGCCATTTCTTTTTGGGAGATATTTATAATTTCGGTATTTTCTGTCATATCGCACCTCTTTTTTTGATTATATCTTGTTTTATAAGTTTTCACAAGTTTTTTTATGAAGCATTTTGGGTGAATACTTCAGAAGATTTTTATAAAATATACAAAAAATGACAAAAATTTTCTTGCCAAAGGTGAAAAATTGTGATATATTAAAATTACTTATAAAATTAGTATGGTACTTATTTTTAATTATATTTTTCCTGTCGCCTTAGGCAAGTGACGCAAAAAGGATTAACGCCTCAATAAAAAATTATAAGTAATATGGAAAAGAAAAAAATTTATTCGGCCGAGTACGTGCGCCCCGAGGACAGCAAATTCACTGCCTTCTGTCTCTTTATGCTGGAGATAATGGCAAAGCCACGTTTCTCCCTTATAGGGATTTTATGGCGGACATTTGCAATCTTCGCCGGAGCCCTGGGGTTAGCTATATGGATTAACAGTCCAGCTCCGTTATTGATTATCCTGTGTGCCGCTGGCTTGGCAGCAATACCAGCTGCCATAGGGGCGTTTATCCGAGATAAACGTATGAGGCAGGAGTAAAGAAACAGGAGACGGTGTTGAAACCCTTTAAAAAAAGGTTCTTCACCGTTTCTTTTTTTCCTTAGAAGTTCATTAAAAAATATATATTATGAAAAAAGTTTTATTTAAGACCGTTGAGATTATTCTCATTCTGCTCATGGTTAGTATCCCGCTGGGGTACATAGGGAGCGTCATCAGGACAGAAATCTTGGTCCAGGACAAGGGACTTCCCCTTGTTATGGGCTTTGTCTTCCTGCCGTTTATGGTCGGCCTCACCGGCTTCTTGTGCTACCAATGTGTCAGCAGTCTGACAAACATAGGCGGAGAAGTCTATTCAGTGAGGTTCGGATACCGGGAATGGACTGTAGCAGATGGAATAGTATGCTTTATTATAACTTTAGTTCCGTCCCTGCTCTTTATCTGGGGCAGTGTCTACACATTCTTGGAAGTGACCGGGCTGACAAGGTTTGGAATGTTCACTTACTAAAAAAACACCCTCAAAAAAAGAGGGTGTTTTTTTGTGACTATATACCAGCCAATACTAATACACTGACGAATATGTTTATTCCGCTCAAAAAAATTCCGGGAATAAACGGGCGATCTTTATCCACACACCCGATAATGCCACAAAACATAATTAACCCTGTGAACAACAGGACCCATGTTAGGGGCATTGAGGCTACATCCAGCTCATCGCTGATTGCAAAGCATGGTTCTGCAACCCAACTAACAGCTGAAACGAGATAGGTAATAACAATACTTGTGTTGTAGGCCACTCTCCAGACATTGTCCTTGGTCGTTTGATCAGAAGAGTCCAGAGCGTCGCCTTTGACATAATATGTCACTTGATTAAAAATTACTGCGACGACTAAAATTATCGCCAAAACATTGCTAAAAACCATATTATTAATTTTTTGGGGTGATAGTTTCTATAATAATTGTTTGTTAGTTTTGCTATACAATCTTTTTTTTGAAAATACAAGTGTTTTCGTGATAATCGAATGTGCAGAAAGCGCAGGCATGTGAATTTTATCAAGGCCGGAGAGATCGACAAGTTGCTGTTTGCCTGCTGTCTTTTCCGGTTTGTAGGGTTCCGCCCAGCACCGGCAGTTATAATCTTCTCCAGGATTTCCTCCTTCCGGTGGAATATGTTTGTTGAAAATTTTG
>JAGCFG010000080.1 GCA_017650255.1 Alphaproteobacteria bacterium
CCAGGGATATAGCTGATTACTTCAAAGCCGTTGGTTAGACGAACGCGTGCCACTTTACGCAAAGCTGAGTTTGGCTTTTTAGGGGTTGTGGTATAAACCCTTGTGCAAACACCGCGTTTTTGTGGACAAGCTTTCAAAGCCGGAACTTTGTTTCTTTTCACTTTAGGTGTTCGTGATTTACGAATTAACTGATTAATTGTAGGCATCACAAATTTCCTTATATTATTAAAACATAAAAAACCATGGTTTTGGCGACGAATCACCTAAAACATGGGAAAAACTCTTATTTTTCAAGACTTGCAGGTCAAAAAGACTCACAAGAATTGAGCGCATAATAGGTTTAAAGTTAAAAGGAGTCAACTGTTTTTTTATTATTTTTGTATTTTTGCGAAGTTGGCTCAAAAGGAGCTTTTTTTCTTGTCAAATTTCAAGCTTATGGCATCACTGATTTTTATCTGTCGGCGTATATACCGAAGGATCGATAGGAGCTTTTTTCTTGTCGAATTTCAAACTCATTGCGTCTTTGACTTTTTGCCCGTTGGCATAAATGCCGGTTTCATCGGCAATAAGTTCGACCTTGTCGACGGTCTGTCCATCAGTATCAGTTGTGCGCTTTTGAAAATCTATATATTTTCTAAGTTCCATGTTAGTTTTGTTTTTTATACAAGAATCTATCGTGTTTTCGATATTTTGATTGTCAGCGATATTCTGTTGTTTTTGCTGCATCTCTTTTTTATCTTGCTCGCACTTTGCTGTCAAATCGGGATATAATATGTCTAAATTATTTATAACGACATTGCCTTTACCGGCCAGATAATCTCCTGATTTATAAAAGTTGCCCTCTACATCGATTGAAGCTTTTTCATATTTTACATTGCCTTTGAGATTAAGTTTTATATCTTTCATGATATCGTCAGCTATGGCATCGCAGCTTTTATCCAGTTTATTGAATTCCTCAAGTTTTTCTTTGTCACTTTTTTGATCGTCAAATTTAAAATCTCTCAATTTATTCCGCTGGTTTTGAAATTCTATAGCCTTGTGTCTGTCTATGTCACTGAGATTATATTGCAAAAGCAGTTCTTGAGGAATATCCGCGGAAGAATTTCCCAACTTTATATTTTTTGCTACGAACTTGCCAGTAAGTTGCATAGTGTTTCCGTCATCGCTTATGTCAATTTTGTTAGAGGTTCCTACACTTGCACTCAAAGGTATGCCCAAAATAGTAAACTCGCCATTTTTAATTTCTATTACCGATTTGGAGTGTTGCAGAGAAGATATGTCGTTAGGAATTTGGGAATAATCTATATTTGAAGTATTATCATAGGTTGCAGTTCCTTTGATAATATATTCGGGAACACTGACACTGAAAATAAGCACATTTATGTAGGCATCTTTAATATTGCTGATAGCGTTGAATATCAACTTATCACCTTCTATGTTTATGTTCGATTTTAAGATTGCCTGTTTAATTTTGCCCAATTCTTGATCAGCAGCAGATTTTATGACCAAATCTTGTATATTCATATCAACGGATTTTATAAGGTTGAGGCTAGGAACAAGGTTGAATGCGGCAGAAAACTCTGATACATCTATATCTGCCGTTTTGTATTTTTGATAAATATAGGAAAGAAGAGCATTGGGGGAATTGGTGCTTATTTTGTATATATTCTGTCCGTCGAAACGCCCATTTTTGACGGCTGTTGCCTCATAGGCAGGAACTGTTCCGGAAACGGTAACAAGTTTTCCGTGGTCATCAAGAGTTTGTTTTATTGTATTTGTCTGCGGAAATTTTAAGGTATAGCCGCTTTCATTTTCCGTAATGGTGACATTTTTATATTCTCCAAATGTGGAAAGCACCTGTTCTATGGCTCTTGCGTCATTGGTACAAAAAGCCTTGAACGGGATTGAACAGAACAATAACAAACATAGATATTTTTTCATTTTCGGTTTCCTAAAAAATAATTTTATTTGAGTTTATAAAATTGTTTTGATACTGGCAAGCATTTTTATACAAGCTCAAATAAAAAAACTTGCACAGATATATTGTTGTGTTATTCTTTGGGAGTTTATTAGGGAGAACAAATATGTTTGAAAAATTTTGTAATGCCTTTTTATATTGTTTTGCGTCCTTGCTCTTTGCATCAATTGCAGGGCTTGCCATGTTGGTGGCAGTTTACACTTTGCCAGTTGATAAAATCAGAGAGAATACGGCAGAATCTATAGAAGCTATGTATATTAATCCCACATATCTAAAATATAGCTTGGTTAATGCTAAACCGGACTTCTTTACTGATTTTCTCATGCTTAATATTGCAAGCTTTAATACATCTGCTTCTCCTCTTGAGGCAAGCATGTTGACGCCGAGATATAATGGATACGTGTATATGGACCTAAATTTGGCTATGTCACTAAAGTCAGATATAGCCCCGCAAGGCAACATTGTTGAACCATATCCTCGTTATTGGCATGGATATTTACTAGTATTGAAGCCTTTGTTGTTTTTCTTTGATATTTTTTTGATTAGAGGTATTAATCATATTTTGCAGACGATTTTGTTGGCTGTTGTATTGTTTTTGCTTTATAAGCGCCTGAATATTGCTTATTCTCTGTCTTTTTTATGTGCAGTTTTAATTATAGATCCTCTCAGCACAGGATTTTGCTTTCAGTACTCTACTACATATTATGCTTTATTAATCTCAATGATTGTGTTACTTATGAAGAATAACCCTGATAACTGGAAGCTTTTTCTATGGACAGGAATTGCAACTGTATATTTTGATTTTTTGACATATCCTTTTGTGACGATATGTTTTTTGATGATTGTTTCTCTTGCTTTGTATGATATGCCTTTGTTGCAAAATATAATTTGCTGCGCCAAAAGAGGTTTTGCTTGGGGTTTGGGATATTTTGGAATGTGGATTTCTAAATGGTGGATTGCAAGTATTTATACCGGAGAAAATGTGATTTTGAATGCTTATCAATCTATATCTGACAGAACTTTTGGTGATGGCGCATTGGAAGGATGGCATATAACAGATCCCCTGGCTGGTATTAAGCGAAATTGGGATATGATCAATCACACAGGAGTTTGGTTGACATTATTGTTATTTGCAGTTTTGATTATCGTATATGGCCTTATCAAAGAAAAGAAATGGACAATAAATTGGAAATCTGTCCTGATTTTCTCAATCACACTTGCTCCTTTTGTTTGGTATTTGGTGGCAAGAGAACACTCTGTCGTTCATCCTTATATTGTGTATAGAGTATTCTCAATTGCCTTTTTTGCCATATTGGCGGGAATTGCAGCAAGCTTTGTAGACAAGAAAAAAGCCGCTAAATAAGCGGCTTTTTTCTTGTATTTTTTCTCAAGATTTGTTTTTAGGAAGCTTGCAATTGCGATGAAGTGCAATCTTTAATACCTCGTCAACTTCGGAGACTGGTATTATTTTCATTCCCTTTTTGACATTGTCAGGAATTTCTACCAAATCTTTTTCATTTTCCTTCGGAATGATTACGGTTTTTATACCACCGCGAAGAGCTGAAAGCAACTTTTCTTTTAGTCCGCCAATTGGTAGAACTCTACCTTGCAGAGTTATTTCACCGGTCATGGCGACGTCTTTGCGGACGGGAACTTTGGTGAAAACCGAAACCAAGGTGGTATACATTGCAATACCGGCTGATGGTCCGTCTTTTGGTGTAGCGCCCTCGGGAACGTGAACATGGATATCTGTTTTTTCAAACACTTCCGGATCTATCGCTAATTTTTTTGCATGTGAACGAACGACGGAATATGCGGTTTCTATCGACTCTTTCATTACGTCGCCCAATTTTCCGGTCTGCATAACTTTGCCTTTGCCGGGCATGTCAGCAGCCTCGATAAACAAGATATCTCCGCCAACCTCGGTCCATGCCAAGCCGGTAGTAACGCCAATGTGATCTTCTTGTTCGGCCTCGCCAAAACTGAACTTGCGCACGCCTAAATAGTCGCTCAAATTTTTAGCATTGACTTTGAGAGGAACGGTTTTCTTTTCGTTCATTAAAAGCGATTTGATGGCTTTGCGTGCAATGTTTGACAATTCGCGCTCAAGATTGCGCACTCCTGCCTCACGCGTGTAATAACGGATTATGTCGCGGACAGCGTCATCGGAGATATGTAATTCTTCCGGCTTTACAGCATTTTCACGGAAAATTTTTGGCAGCAAGTGCCTTTTTGCTATTTCTATTTTTTCGTCTTCGGTATAGCCGGAAAGGCGAATTATCTCCATTCTGTCCAGCAGAGGGCGCGGCATATCGAGACTGTTGGCCGTGGTGACAAACATTACGTCAGAAAGGTCATAGTCAACCTCCAAATAGTGGTCTTGAAAAGCGTTGTTCTGCTCGGGATCCAAAACTTCGAGCAAAGCTGAACTGGGATCTCCACGCCAGTCGCTGCCAAGTTTATCAATCTCA
>JAGCFG010000081.1 GCA_017650255.1 Alphaproteobacteria bacterium
ATTTTATTTTTTCGATTAATTTAAGACATCTTTCCGCTTCTTCTGTGAATGATTGTGTGACGTTCGGATTTTCTGTAAATATCTTTTTTTTCGATGTGCTTTTAATTTCGTTCTTGTTAGTCAAAAATATTTGCAGATATTTTTTATAATCTTCAATATTATAGTTGCCATCAAGCCATGTATCTATATCTTTTATGCCAGAAGATGAAAGTTTTTGTAGGGTTTCTGTGGGCAGATTATCAAAGAATTGCTTCAAAATTTGTTCAATAGTGAGGTTGTCGTCAATGTTTAGTTTTTGAGATATGAGAGCAAGTAAATTTTTTTTGCCGTTATTGAGGTTTATTGTTTGCTCTATTTTGCCGCGATTTGTGATGATATCTTCAATGATTTTAGGAAACTTATTTTCACTGATATTGGCTGTTATATAGGCAATTGCACGGCCTGTATTACTTTGGGAATCGACAGATGCTTCTGTTAAAATGTGGTTTTTAATGTCATTAATGGCTTCTTTCGAATCGCGATCATCTAAAACCTGAAAATATGGTGATACATCGGCTTCTAGTGGAAACCTTTTTAATATTTCTTGGCAAAAACTGTGTATGGTCTGAATTTTTATTCCACCAGGAGTGTCAAGTAAAACGGCAAATAGACGACGAGCCTTATTTTTTAATTGTTCGCGTTTTTTGCTGTCTTGAGGGATTTCTCCATATAGAGATAAAAGCTCTTTTTCGAGCTTTTCATCGCTTATAATTGACCATTGCCCTAGTTTTTTTGCAATACGTGAACTCATTTCTACGGCGGCAGCTTTGGTATATGTTAAGCATAAGATTTTTGATGGATTTACATCATTGAGCAAAATCCTCAAAACTCTGTCTGACAAAACTTTTGTTTTTCCGGTTCCGGCTGAAGCACCAACCCAAACGGATTTTTCGGGATTAGAAGCTTTTTGCTGTTGGCTTGAGGCTCTGCGGCTCAAGTTTTGGCGTTGTGATAAAATTGCTTCATTATTCGTCGTCATTGCTTATTCCCCACTCGTCAATTCTGGAAAGATGAGTATAATCTGATTTGAAAGAACCGTGTTTATAATTTGGTTTTGTTATGTAAGCACTGTTCGGATTATCAAAATGGTTTATGAGTTTTTTGATTTTGTGAAAGTTGTCAGTCAAAACAGTATCGACATTTTTCTCTACGGAGATGGTTTTTTCGCCCAATTTCCAATAGCTTAATGTTTTTACTTCTGTTGGCAAATTGTTATCAAAGCCGTGTTCTTGAGCAATTATGCCTTCTAGGGGGAGTTGCGGGGCAAAACCGTTTTGAATTTCTTTGGCAGAGTGGGCGCGTCCGGTTTTATAGTCTATAATATTTATTTTATTGTCCTGTGTAATATCGATGCGGTCTGCTTTTGCGCCGATAATAAAGTTTCCGTTGGAAGTTTGAATGGTTATTTTTCCAGGTTTTTCACATAAAGTTTGTTTGATTTCGCCATGATATGTTTTTTCAATTGATGTAATCCATTTGATGATTTTTAGTATTCTAGGCTGCCAAAAGGCGATGGTGTCTGCCGGTATATTATTTTCTTCAAAAGATTTTTGTGCCATTTCGAGCAAAATGTTTGAAGCATTGTCTGGAAAATTATGAGGGTAGGCGGTATAAAATTTTTCGAGCAGAGAATGAACTATTATACCTAAATCAATGGCGTCAGGAGAAAGATTTATGTCGTTTAGTTTGCGCAATTTTAATATCTTTGATGCGAAAATGCTGTATGGATCAAGAAGCAGTTTTTCTATATCGCTTGCCCAAAGCTCTCGCGGACGACTTTCCAAAGGAGGAGTTGGTTCCGGAGCACTGATAGGTGATATTTTATCGGTTTCATCAAAAGAGTGAATCCATTTTAGGTATGGAAAATATGATAATTTTGAAAAATCAAAACCAAGTGCTTCTATGACAGTTTCCAGTCTTAACCACCATCTTGATTTTATGGTTGGTGAACTTTGAACTTTTTCAGCTCTGGTTAAATAGACTTCTTTTTTGCAGGATAGTTCGTAGAAATCGTGAGCTAGGACACCGATAGATTTTTCGGGAAGAGGCAGGCCAAAGTTCTTTTCCATTGGACGAGAAAGCCAAGCATTAGAACTAGTGCTCTCTGGCATTGTACCTTCGTTTAAGCCACCAATAATAGTGCAATCAAAAGAGCAAAGACGAGCTTCGATTGCTCCCAAAATTCTTAAGCGAGGATGGGCTCCATATTTATCTCTTACCATAGTGCCGGCGAGCAATGATTCGAAAAAGTCAACATATTGACCTTGTGGAATGTCTCTGAGAGTGTCGGCTGATTCTAATAATTCGGCAAAAAATTCGGCAGCTGTTTCTCCGCTGTTGGTGCTCCATAAAATTTTGTCGCCAGAGATATTTTCTTGTGAGGCCAGTTTTTCGGCAATTTCAAGATGAGTTTTTAGGATTAATTTGAAATTTGCTTTGGTCTGAGCCAAAAGATTGGTTAAGGGAGATAAAATTTCTTTTTGTTCCTTTATAAAATCTGGTTCTTCTGTTTGATCAAAACTTCTTTTTCTCAAGTATTCTTTTTCAAATAGGCGGATTTGTTGTTTTGCATAGCCGATACTTTTACCGCAGCAACATAGGGGATGTTTGTATAAACTTAATAGGGATAAAGGAGAATAATTGTCTTGGCAGATGCTAGCAATGAGTCTTAAGAAAATACCTTGAGGGGTTTGCAAAAGAGGTATGCCTGCGGAATCGTCGGCTTTTATGTCCCATCTTAAAAGTTCGTCAGAAACTCTACGTGCCAGGGTTCTGTCGGTGGTTATCAATGCGGTTGTTTTTTCTGGAATTTCCAAATTTTGTCTCATAATTGAGGCTATAGTCAAGGCTTCTTCTCTGGAATCGCGGCAGCTTATCATGTGAAAATTTTTGATTGCATCTTCCGATATGTTTTGAGAAGAAATATCGCGCCATTTTTCCGAGGATGATGCGGGTCTCATAACTTCAGATAAAAATTTTTCTCTTTCAGGCTGCAGCGGCGAAACAATATCTTTAATTTCAAATCGGGAAATTTCTAAATAGTCAAGAAGTTCTTTCAGTTCAAATTGCGGATGTTGTTCATCAATTTTTTGCCAAGAATCGTTGTCGAGGTTTTTATCGAGACCTGAGAGCCATATTTCCCCTCGAGGAAGAGATAAAACAAGTTTTACGAGCTTTTTCATAGCAGGAAAAGTTGCGGTGGTACCGGCAATAATTATTTGTTCCTGCGGTGGATTTTTTTGCCAGCATGAAATTTGTTCTTCGAGAATATATTGTTCATGTTGGGATACGTCTATAAGATTTCGTTCTTTTAGAATTTGCGGGTAAAATTCTGTTATTATTTTTAAGAAACAAAGAATATTTTGCCAGTGAGAGGCATATTCTTCCGGTACAAGTTTTTCGAGGTTTGAAAAATCTAAGTTTTCGTTGTTAACACTATCTACAAGTGATGATAGTTCTCTCGCCAGATAGCAAGCTTGCGCAAAAGAAAGATGTTCAAGTTGAAAGTTGTCGGGGCGTGCGGTAATTAGCCTGATGAATAGCAACAATCTTTCAGACTTGCTTATGGTTTTTGGGATGTTTAGGTAGTTTTCTGATGTGAAGAAAAAATTATCATCAATATTATTTAGGGAAGCTATTTGAGGCAGCAAGGTGGCGTTTGTTCCATTGGCACGAACAAATGCGTTGCGCAGTTCTCTTGAGGCGCGTTGATTGGGCAGAAAAATTTTGATTTTTGTTAGTTCTAGAAGATTGTTATCGCAATCTTTAAGAAGTTTTTGCGCTAAGGTATCTGTTAAAGAACAACTTGCTGGAACATTATATATTTTTGCCACGAGTTTTCCTTATTTGATTGTTTGGATAAATTTTTCAAGAGCACGGTGTCGGTGCGACATTGTGTTTTTTATGTCGTTACCCAGTTCAGCAAAAGTTTGCGTGTATCCGTCCGGAATAAAAATCGGGTCGTAGCCAAAGCCGTTGTTTCCTTGCGGTTTGTCAGCAATCGTGCCGTCTACACGTCCTTCAAAAACAGAAGTTTTTTGGTTGGGAACAGCAAAGGCAATGCAACAAGAAAAATGCGCTTTGCGGTTTGTCGATTTTGATTGTTCTATTTCCTCGAGTAGTTTTTGCATGCCGAGTTTGAAGTCGCGGTTTGGCGCATATCGTGCAGAATATACTCCGGGGCGGCCGTTTAGGGCATCAACGCACAATCCGGAATCATCAGCAATGCAAGGCAATCCACACATTAAACTGGTTGCTTCAGCTTTGATTTTTGCGTTTTCGGAAAAGGTTGTACCTGTTTCTTCTATGTCGCCGATGTTTAGTTCGGCAGAGGAAACAACCTCTATGTTAAAGGGTTTTAATAAGGTTTTTATCTCGTCGATTTTTCCTTGGTTGTGGCTGGCTACGACAATTTTTGATAATTTCATCTATTTTACTCCGAGGGCTTGTTTTTGTTTTGATATAAGTTCTGCAATTCCATCTTTTGCAAGCTTGAGCAGATCATAAAAGTCGGCTTCTTCAAAAGGATTTTCTTCTGCTGTTCCTTGAATTTCGACAATTTTACCGCTTTCAGTAATAACAAAATTCATATCGACTTGGGCATTTGAATCTTCTTCATAATCAACATCAATTATTTTGTTGCCATTGTTGATGTCGCAAGAAATAGCAGCGACAAATTCGGAAATGGGGTTGGTTTTGATTTTTTTGTTGGTAATAAGCCATTGTATTGCTTGATAAAGAGCAACAAAGCCGCCGGTAATGGAGGCAGTGCGTGTTCCTCCATCGGCAATAATTACGTCGCAATCGATGCAAATTGAAATGTCTTTTATTTTGGTTAAATCTATAACGGCGCGGAGAGAACGTCCAATTAAGCGCTGAATTTCCTGTGTGCGCCCAGAAGGCTGCTTGTTTTCTCTGGGTGTGCGCTGACGGTTGGAACGAGGAAGCATGCTATATTCGGCAGTAACCCAACCGCGATTTTGTCCTTTTAGCCAAGCGGGGAGTTTTTCCTCTATGCTAGCGGTGCATATCACTTGGGTGTTACCGAATTTTACCAGGCAGGAACCTTCTGCATAGGGGTTACAATTCGGAATTAACTCAATATTGCGAAGTTGGTTGTTTGCTCTTTTGTTGTTACGCATGTTTTGATACCTTTGAAAATTGATAATGCAGGCATTTTATTATAAATTGTTATTCTAGGCAATAAAAAACCGGAAAATTATTCCGGTTTTTTGTGTAAATTTATTCGGCTTTTATGCCGGAGCGTTTGCGCTGTATCGGATCCAAAATTCGTTTACGCAAGCGGATTGTTTTCGGGGTTACTTCCAAAAGCTCATCGTCTTGAATATACGAAAGCCCTTCTTCCAAAGTTATGCGGCGCGGAGGGGTTAAGCTGATGGCTTCGTCTTTGCCTGCAGCACGAATGTTGGTTAGTTGTTTTGAGCGGCAGGGATTAACTTCGATGTCGTTTGGTTTTGTGTGTTCACCGATAATCATGCCGACGTAGACAGGAACATTCGGGTCGATAAACATTGGACCGCGATCCTCGAGTTTCCACAGAGAATAGGCAATTGCGGTGCCGTCTTCGCTGGAAATTATAACACCATTTCTACGTCCGGAGATTTCACCTTTATACGGTTCGTAGTCGTAAAAACTGCGGTTCATAATGCCGGTGCCGTGGGTATCGGTCAAAAATTCTGAGTGGTAGCCAATTAGCCCTCTGGTCGGTGCATGGAAAATAAGGCGGACTTTGTTGCCCGCTTGCGCTGGAATCATCTCTATAAGCTCTGCGCGGCGAGTGCCCATTTTTTCGACAACAGTGCCGGAAAATTCGTCGTCAACATCGACAACGACTTCGTCTATCGGCTCCAATAATTGTCCGGACTCATCTTTTTTGAAAACAACACGAGGACGAGAAATTGAAAGTTCAAAACCTTCGCGACGCATGGTTTCAATTAAAACGCCAAGTTGCAGTTCTCCTCGCCCGGCAACCTCAAAAGCATCGGAGCTTTTGGTTGGACTGATTTTGAGCGCAATATTACCTTCTGCCTCTTTTTCCAGGCGTTCAGCAATTACGCGAGAAGTAACTTTTTCGCCTTCTCTTCCGGCAAGCGGAGAATCGTTGACGGCAAATGTCATTACCAAAGTCGGCGGATCAATGGGTTGAGCTTTTATTGCCTCGGTCACGGAAAAATCACAGATAGTATCGGCAACTGTACCTTTGGCAACGCCGGCAATAGCAACGATATCACCAGCATGAGCTTCATCTAGGCTTTGACGTGTTAACCCACGAAAAGCCATTATTTTGCTGATGCGGAAACGTTCAATTTCTTTATTGTCTTGCGATAATACTTTTACTGTATCGCCGGCTTTTACACTACCGGAATGAATTTTTCCGGTAAGCATACGGCCGATAAATTTGTCAGCCTCAAGTGTGGTGGCAAGCATAGAAAAAGGTTTGTCGGGATAACAGGTCGGAGCAGAAACCTTGGAGAGAATTAAGTCGAACAGAACGCTCAAATCTTTCTTTTCTTCGGAAAGGTCTTTTACTGCCCAGCCGTTGCGTCCTGAAGCGTAGAGAATCGGAAAATCGAGCTGTTCGTCGGTGGCATTTAGGCTGACAAACAGGTCAAAAACTTCGTTTAAGACCTCGTCAACACGGGCATCGGGCTTGTCGGCTTTGTTGATGACAACAATGGGTTTTAAGCCGACTTTTAGGGCTTTGCCTAACACAAATTTTGTTTGCGGCATTGGACCTTCGGAGCTGTCGACAAGCAGAATAACACCATCGACCATTGACAAAATGCGCTCAACTTCTCCACCAAAATCGGCGTGTCCGGGAGTGTCTACGATGTTGATTCTAACACCTTTCCACTCTACTGAGGTGCATTTTGAAAGAATGGTAATACCGCGCTCTCTTTCCAGTTCGTTGGAATCCATAGCGCAGGTTTCAACCTTTTGGTTGTCGCGGAATGTGCCGCTTTGTTTGAGCAAGCCGTCGACCAAAGTGGTTTTGCCGTGGTCAACGTGAGCTATAATTGCAATGTTTCTGAGCTCCATTTTTAAGCCTTCTTTTGTAAAAGTTGTTCTATTTTTAGGCGCACAATATCACAAGGAGAGTTCTTTGCAAGAAAAAAATCAGCCTCAAAAGGCTGATTTTTATAAAATATTATTTTGCAAAGAAGTGCATTATTCGTTTGCATTCGGCCAATTTTTTGCATTTTCGGCGTTGAATGCAATCCATTTCGGATCGGCATCTTCTTCGGCGCAGATAGCTTCTTGCGGGCATTCAGAAATGCAAACACCGCAGCTGATGCAGGTATCAGGATCTACAACGAGTTGAGTTTCTCCCTCGTGAAAAGCGTCAACCGGGCAAACATCGGCACAAGATTTGCATTTGATGCAATTGTCATTAACAACAGAAACCATTATTTATCTCCTTTAAGGTTGTTTATCAGATGCTAAATCTAAACAGATTTGTGATAAAATCAAGCAAAAAAGTGTGGTGATACAAAAAAATCTTGATTTTTGGACAAAAAATATTTATAAAGATTATAACTTAGAAAAATTATTTACACCAAATATCAAAATTATGAAATATGAAAAAACGAAAAGTTCCTTAATTATTAAGGGAACTGCCGAGGTCTACCATTCGGTTACGTACCTCAATGGGTATCAACGGTTTTGGGCTTTCTCGTTGGATAATGCCTATTATGATCTTGAAGAGAATCAGGATCAGGAGGGCAAAGTTAAAATCAAGCTCAGAGAGTTGACGCAACCAGAATTTGATGCTCTGCTGGTGCGCTGTCGTCAGATGACAAAGCACTGGAAGAACAAGAAAGGATTGAAAACTTGTCGCGAAGATTTTCGTGATCAAGTTATGCAATTTGGGCATGACTGCAGAAAAAATATCAGTCTCAAGAAAAATGAGATTGAGGTTTTTACCGAGAACGACTTCAAATCCGCTTTGGAAGAATTTTATTAAAATGAAAAATGACCTGAGTGAATTCGGGTCATTTTTTTTGTATATACTTCAAAGAATTTAAGGCTTGTCAAAAAAATTCAGATGGGATATAAGGGGCAGTAGTAGAAAAGTATTGTATAAATTATAAATCAAAATCAATTATTATGGTAACCTATAAAGTTTTAACAAGGACCCTTTTGGGATTGCAAGGGGTTTTTCCGATTTATTATCTGGCGGGAATCGATAAATCTGAGGTGTATAACGAAATTGTTCTCTTTGAGGCAGACGGTTGCTTTTACATTTGGAAAGAATTAAATTTTCGCCAATTGTTTACGTCTTTATCAGAGTTATCGGAAGAAGCTTTCAAAAGTATTGTTAAAGGCTATCAGAAGATGAATACTGCTGCGCCGCAAGAAAAAAATCGTTACAGATATATTATCTATGAAAGCTTTGTCGGAGCAGGATATAGTATTCCTTTGCAGATTTGCAAGGCAATAAGGTTGTCTCTTAAAACTGATAATGAGTTTCGCCGCATGATAGAAAAAATGTTGGCAGAACAGTAAATTTTTTAGGATCGAAGATAAAATTCGGTCCTTTTTTTGTGTCTCGGACTTGCGATGGTGTTTTTTTATTCCCATATAATAGGTAACAAAAAACATAAGGAGAAAAGTTATGAGTGAAAAAATGAATTTTAAGGCCGAAGTTAATAAAATGCTGAATATTGTGGTTAATTCGCTGTATTCGGAAAAATATATTTTTTTGAGAGAACTTATTTCTAATGCTTCGGATGCTTGTGACAAACTGAAATACATGATGTTGACAAATCCAAATGTTGTAAAAAATAAAGGTGAATTGAAGATTGTAGTTGCTCCTGATGCGAAAGAAAATAGTTTGAGAATTTCTGATAATGGAATCGGAATGAATAAGGATGATTTGATTAATCATTTGGGAACGATTGCAAAGTCAGGAACTTCGGATTTTGTAGCGGATATGAAAGAAAATGGTTCTGCTGTTGATTTAATTGGACAATTCGGTGTGGGTTTTTATTCGGCTTTTATGGTTGCTGATAAAGTTGAAATTGTTACAAAGAAAGCCGGCGAGGACAAGGCTTATAAATGGGTTTCTAATGGTATAGACGGTTTTGAAATTGAAGAAGCCGAAAAAGAGGAGAACGGTACGGATATTAAATTATTTTTGAAACAAGATGATAAAGATTTTACTGATACAATTTATTTGAGGCATTTGATTACAACATATTCTGACCATATCAGTTATCCTATATATTTGAATTTGGGCAAAGACGGCGAAGAGAAAGTTAATCAAGGTTTGGCCTTGTGGAGCAGGAATAAAAGCGAGATTACAGAAGAACAATATAAAGATTTTTATCAACATATATCGCACAATTTTGATGAGCCGTGGCTGACAATGCATTTTAAGGCAGAAGGAAATATTGAATACTCTGCGCTGGTTTATATTCCTTCACAACAGCCATACGATCTTTTTCAGCCGGATAAAAAGCAAGGCTTAAAATTATATGTAAATAAGGTTTTTATATCCGATAAAGTAGAAGAATTGATGCCAAATTATTTGCGCTTTGTTAAAGGAGTTGTTGATTCTTCGGATTTGCCGCTCAATATTTCAAGAGAGATGCTGCAGCAGAATATTTTGATTGAAAAAATTAAGCACGGAATTGTATCAAGATTGCTGAAAGATTTGAAAAAACGTGCGGAAAATTATGATGATTATATCAAGTTTTGGAATAATTTCGGCATTGTTTTTAAGGAGGGTATTTATGAGGATTTTGCAAACAGAGAAGAGATTGCTGCAATTTCGCTGTTTGCTTCTACAAAAGAAGAGGAGAAGTTGACGACTTTGGATGCTTATGTTGAGCGTATGCCGAAAGACCAGCAGGACATTTATTATATTACCGGTGATGATGTCAAAGTTTTGGCAAATAATCCGCAGTTGGAAGCTTTTAAGCAAAAAGGATGGGAAGTTTTGCTCCTTGTCGATCCGATTGATGAGTTTTGGACACAGACACTTCCAAACTATAAAGGTAAGGCTGTTAAACATATTGCTCAGGCAGGGGAGACCCTTAGTTTTGAAAGAAAAGAGAAAAAGGCTGATAAAGAGAAACTTGATGTGTTGATGAAAGATATGTCCGAGTGGTTTAAGGATGACGTTGCAAAAGTTGTTGATACAGATAAGTTGACAACCAGTCCTGTCAGTTTAACTACGGAAAAAGGACAAATGAGTATTCATTTGGAAAGACTGATGCGCAACCACCAACAACAGACTGCTTTTGCTTCCAGCAGAATTTTGGAGGTTAATCCTTATCATCCGCTGATTGTTAAAATGAGCGAGGTAGTTGAGGATAAAAATAAAAAAGCGGATGTGGAAAAAGTTGCAAAAATATTGTTAGATCAGGCGAAAATTGCAGAAGGAGAACCAATAAAAGATCCATCCTTTTATGCGGCAGCAATCAGTGAGTATATACTGAAAAGTTTTTAAGTCAGTTTTGACAATGCTAAGAACTGTTTTGGGGTAACTTCTTCTGCGCGAGAGGTTTCTTTTATGCCTACTTGTTCAAGTTTTTCAGAAATGTTATTGATGCCTTTTAAACTTTGCCGAAGCATTTTTCTGCGTTGTCCGAAGGCAAGTGTTGTTACTTTTTCTATTTTGGCAATTTCTTGTTGCGATATAGCATCGGAAAGCGGGGTGAAAAGCAAAACTGTAGACCATATTTTTGGAGCGGGAGTAAAGCACTCTGGATTTAAGTCCATGAGTTTTTGAATTTTACAGGTTAATTGAGCCAGAACAGAAATTCGGCCATAATCTTTGCAACAAGTTGGTGCTGTTATACGCTCTGCAACTTCTTTTTGGAACATTAAGGTTAAAGCTGAGTATTCTTTTATTTGCAAAAGCCATTTTACCAGCAATGGGACAGATATGTTATAAGGAAGGTTGCTGATTATTTGTCTGGGAGCGGCAAAATTTGTCGGGATATCAAATTTCATTGCGTCGCCATTTATAATTTCCATGGGGCAAGAACACTCCTGTTTTATGTCTTGCATAATTTGGAGACAACGCGAATCCATCTCTATTACACTGAGAGATTTTGGTTTTGCCATTAATGTTGAGCGTGTTAAGCCGCCTGGACCAGGACCGATTTCTACCATATGGTATTCGTGAAAGTCTGTGATATTTTGTGCGCTTAGGGAGAGGCGGACAATTTTGTCAGTTACATTGCTGTCTAACAAAAAATTTTGCCCTAAGGCTTTGTTTGCCATCAAGCCATAGTGTTTGACAACTTCTCGCAAGCTTGGCAACATTTTTTATTCTTTCAGTTTAATGGCGGCTCTTTGACGTAATGTTTGAAGGTATTTTGCCGCAAAGCGTTCTATTTTTTGATTTTGGAGCATTTCGGTAATTTCTTTTGTGCTCGGTTCAGGCATTTTATCTTTTGCGGGATCAAATTTTTTTTCAAGCTTTAAGATGTAGTAAGAGTCATTATAGAGAATCGGGTCAGAAACTTGGTTGACCGACATTTTTTGCAGAACTTTATTTAATGAGTCAGGAAGTTGCCCATCGTTTATCCATCCCAATCTTCCACCACTGGAGGAACTTGGACTTTGTGAGAACTGAGCAGCGTACATTTCGAACCTGGGGTCGTGGCGTAGAGTTCTCGAAAGGTCGTGAATGTTTTTTGCTTCTTTTCTTGGGATAACAATTTCTGAGACCATAAACTTTTTTTTGCTCATATCTTCTTTTGTTACCTTCAAGGCTTCTTGAACTTCGGGCTCGGTGGTGATGATGTTTCCTGTCTTGTTTCTTATTAAACGAACCCAAGCTATATCACTTTTCATCTGTTCTCTGAAAACAGCTTCACTTACTCCAAATTCCTTGAGCTCTCTTTTCAGTTTGTCAGGGGTTGTTTTGTTGTTTTGTGTATATGTTTGTATAGCATTATCGATGTCGGAATCGCTTATTTTTATGTTATTGTTTTTTGCATCATGCATTTTTATTTTTTCATCAATAGTGTTTTGCATAACTTTGTTTATGATAAGAAGTTTAGTTTCGCTGTTATAAGGAATGCCGGTAGTTAAGCAAAATGCGCGAACGCGGTTATTGATATCTTCGGTGGTGATAATTTCGCCGTTAACGGTGGCTAGAATTCGCAAATTGCCCGAGTATGGTGTAGGTTTTTTGATAGCTTGCGGCATTTGCGGTTCAGGCATTTCAAGTTGTGGACCGGCTCTGAATACTGAAGGATTTTCCTGTTCGTAATCCATATAATCGTCGTAAGCGTCATATTCTTCGGCTTCTTCGGTACTGTATTCTGAATTAAACTGTGCAAATGACGAAGTAGAAAAAGTTATTGCAAGTGCAAATAATAGTATTTTTATCATTGATTGCTTCCTCCTTTATTTTGAGCCTATACTGCCCAAGGTTTTGAGTAAAAATGTTACAGAAAATTCATAGCCGTCATCATACTCAGGATCGGTAGAATTGTATTTGTGAGTGTTGAAAATTAGTTTGAAGCACTCATCTTCATAATTTAATTTTCCTCCGTGCTCCAGGGAGCGTTTATCTTCTTTGGAGAGGTTTTGACGATTATAGACTTCAAAACCCCAATTTTTGGAAATTTTTGTATTTAGTGATGTATAAAGCTCTTTACGTTCTTTGTAGTCATCAAAGAAATAGAGGTTCTGGTCTCCGCCTTTTTGGTTGCGTCCTTTTATTGAAATGAAAGAAATGTTTGCATAGAGCATTGAGCTTCCAATTTTGGAATTTAATTCGTTGTATTTTGCAGTTAGAGTTTCTTTATCAAGTCTGAAACGATAATTTAAGTCGAGGTAAGAATAGGGAGCTGCATAAATTCTTCCTACATAGTCACTAAATTTGGAATTATCACCGAGAGCCTGAGAAAAACTTTCTTTATTGTTTATATAATAACTTTGTCCGAAAAATGAAGAAACTCTTCCAAGAATGTTTCCGTAAGAGCTCCAGTTGACACCATAGGAAACTCTACTACCGGTATCGTTTCTGTCGTAACCAGCATAACGATCAATATCCAAAATATTGGTGTCATCAAGCTGTGCGTTTAAGCTGTCTTCGTTAGGAATTTTGTTATTTCTGTTACCACCATTAGGTGCAGCGACAGCCACGATAATAGGTTCTATAATTTGTCTGGAATTTTCTGTTGCTTTTACGAAGGGTAAACGCCATTCTAAGCCGGCTTGAGGAAAGATTCTGCCGACGGAACCTGTATAGTTGTCGTTGTTATAAAAATAGTTGTCAACGTAATATAAATCAGATTTTAAGGAAGCAACAAAGCGATATTTTTCACCAAAAGGACTTGTATAAGGCAAGTTCCACGAATTTATCATTGTGGCTCGCTGGGTCTGAGTTTCATCGTGTTCTCTGTATATTGAGGCAACATTAAAAGTGTTCTTGAAATATGAACCAATGGAGCTGGAATCGGATATTTTTTCATAAGTTGCAAGAGGTAATATATATGGTTTGCTGTATTCTCGTTGTTTGAACATATTTAAGTTAGAATTGCGCAAAGAATAGCTTACTAATTTGTATGAGTAACCCTCTATTGAAGCGTAGTCACGACCGGCAAAACGTTCGAAGGAGACAGATGATGTCAACCAAGTTTCAGTTTTTCCGGGGAGTGATAAATCTTTCAGATAAGCTCCGTCAGAGGCATAGTTAATGTCCATTTTGGCCAACCATAAATCGGATATTTCATATCTTCCGATGGCAGTTATATTGCCACGAGTTTCTTTTGTATCTTTATCTTTCATTATGGTACCGGTTGTTTTTAGTTCTCCATTGTACAATGTTTTTCTGTATCTGCCGCCAAGGACAATATCTTGTTTGCTGGTGAAAATTGGTGATAATAAAACGTCTTCATGTTCATTAATATCTATGAAGTAATTTACATTGAGAGCAGTGCCGAGGTAGTTATTACTTACGAGAGATGGTATCATAAAGCCACTACGTCTTTTGACTGTTGGATCCGGATGCGATAAAAACGGCGTGTATAAAACAGGGACGTCTTTAACAGAAAGATATGCACTACGATAATAAATGTCGTGATTAGTATTATCATGTGTTACTTTGCGCGCTTTGATTGACCACAGAGGTTTTCTGTTTTCTTCACATACATCACAAGGGGAATAAACGGCATTGAAAAAGTGTTTATCTTTTTGAGATGTTTGTTTGATGCGACTTGCTGCGAGACGACTTTTATCTGCGAGAATTGCTTTAACTTCGTTTATTGTGCCTTTTGACATTTTGTTTGAAAGAGTAGCTTTATTTGCATAAATCGTAGTTCCATCAGGTTGAGAAATGGTTACATGCCCCGCGGCTGTTAAAACATCATTTTTTTTATCGTAAGTTAACCGATCTGTTTTGAGGGTAGTATTTTCTCTCGTAATAACAACATCTCCCGCTGCGGTTATTGTGTTGTTGCCAGTGTCTTCTTTTATCTCATCGGCGCTAAAATATATAGGAACTGATTTTTCCTTGTTCTTTTCGGCAAAAGACGGAAACGAGATGAAGGATGTGAGCAGTAAAACAGCAATAAATAACCTGGAGTTCTTATTCATGGTTAAAAAATTCCTTTTTATAAAAACGTGAGAACCACGATGGATTGTAGAACAACAATAGATAAATGCAAACAAAAAAAGGTACAATATAGTTTGTGTAATATAAGAATAGAAAATACAGTTTTTTTGTGGCTAAGTTGCCAAATATTAAATCGCAACTTTCGATTAGTACCATTGCTAAAACTGAAAATGTGATAATTTTTCCTTGTCCATTTCGGTTAAATTTGCCAACCAATAATCCTACGCAAGCTAACATCGAAAAAATCAAATTATATAAAGGGCTTAGCAGTCTTCTGTTCCCTTCAACAATAAATCTTCTTGCTTCGGATGGCTCAAGATTTGGGTTTTTGTTTGCGTTCAAAAGATCGGTCAATGTTTGGGAGCGGTAAGAATTGTGTTTTTTCTTTTTGTTTTGTGAAATGCTGAAATCAACAGAATATCGGTCGAAAGATATACTTGAAAATTGTAAGGTTTTGCTATTTATTTCTTGTTTAATCCCGTTGATAAGAATGATACGAGGTCCCGGCTCATCATATATTATGAGGCCTTTTTCGGCTGATATTGTGTTTTTGACGTTTGGTTTGCGTTCATCGTTAATCATGATTCCGTTTACAGATCCGTCGCTACCATGTGAGGTTATAAATATCGTCAAGTTATCTTCGATAGGAGTAAATTCTCCTTCTCTGAAAATTAGGTGAGATATGTCGTTTTTTACCTGCCATTCGAGTTCATGGAATTTTTTTTCGGCGGCAGGAGTTGCAAAGTTGTTCATATAAGCGGTAAGTAAAGTTATAATTATACCCATAAATATCGCTGGTTTTGCGCATAGCCAGGGACTTATGCCGGCAGATTTTATTACTACCAATTCGCGGTCTGTTTGCATGCGATTATATACAAATAAAACTGCGGCAAAAACTGATATGGGTGATAAAATTGAAAATAGTCTAGGCATTAAACATGATGTTATTTGTATAAAAAGGCTCAATGGCAATCCTTTATTTGTTATCATTTCTATAAAGCGAAGAGATTGTGTCAGCCATAAAATAGAAATGAGAGATGTTGCCACTAATAAAAAGCCGATAAGTATTTGGCTTGCTATGTATATGTTTAATTTTTTCATCAGTGTGATAGTATAGGATTAAATTGCATAATGCAAGAAAATCCTCAAAATTGTTATCAATTTCGAGGATTTTCTCTTTAGTTAAACAGTTGTTTTTAGCTGTTGATTCTCATTTTGTAGAAAGAGCGCCATACAAATACGAGAGCAACCAAGAACAAGGCTACACCTGCGCCGAGCGCTATACAACGCGGGGCAGAAACAGCCATTTCTACTGCCAACAATCCAAACAAAGTTGTGAACTTGATGATTGGGTTTAATGCAACAGAAGACGTGTCTTTGTATGGGTCACCCACGGTATCGCCAACAACGGCTGCATCGTGCAAAGCAGAACCTTTTTCTTTGAGGTCAACTTCTACAACTTTTTTAGCATTATCCCATGCGCCACCAGCGTTTGCCATGTATAAGGCTTGGAACAAACCAAATACGGCAATGGAAATAAGATAGCTGGCAAACAGGTCAGGATTGAAACATGCCAATGCGATGGTTAAGCAGAAAATAACCATAAAGATGTTAAACATACCTTTTTGAGCGTATATGGTGCAAATTCTGACCACTGATTTGGAATCTTCTATTGAAGCCGCTTTTTGGGTGTCTAATTTTATGTGTTGTTTGATGTAGTCAACAGCACGATATGCACCGGTTGAAACAGCTTGCATGGAAGCTCCGGAGAACCAGTAAATAACCGCTCCGCCAAGAAGCAAACCAAACAATACCATCGGGTTCATTAAGTTCAGCTCAAGGTTGAGGAGCAAGATGATCGAGAAAATCATGGTTGTAGCACCAATTACGGCGGTACCTATCAAAACAGGTTTTGCTGTTGCTTTGAAGGTGTTTCCGGCTGAATCGTTGCGTTCCAATAACTCTTTTCCGGTAGAAAAGTTCGGTTCAAAATCATAATCTTTTTTGATTTCTGTTTTGATGCCTTTTATCTGTTCAATTTGTGACAATTCAAAAACAGATTGAGCATTATCTGTAACAGGGCCATAGCTGTCAACAGCGATGGTAACCGGTCCCATTCCCAACATTCCGAATGCTACCAAACCAAAAGCAAATACGCTCGGGTATACCATGTAGGTATCCAATCCGCTGATGGAGGTAAAGTAGGCAACAGCCATTAAACCAACTATTACCAAGCCTTTCCAGAAAGCAGAGAAGTTACCTGCAACCATGCCGGAGATAATGTTCAAAGAAGCACCTGCTTGGCGGCTTGCATTAACAATTTCTTGAACATGGATTTATTTTGACGAAGTGAATATTTTGGTAAATTCAGGAATGATTGCAGATGCGAAAGTTCCGCAGCTGATGATGATGGAAAGTTTCCACCAGAGATCTTCGCCCATATTACCAATCATTAAATATGAAATTCCAAAGGTTACGGCAATTGACAAGATTGAGGTTATCCATACCAAACTTGTTAACGGTGTTTCAAAATCGAAATCTTGTTTGTTGCCAAACAAAATTTTTGAAAGTCTGCCGTTGATCAAATATGAAATGATTGATGTTAAAACCATCATTAAACGCATGGAGAAAATCCAAACAATCAAACGAGCTTGAATATCTATGCCGTCAGCCATTAAAGACAAGCTGCCGTTGGGATTATAGGCCATACCGGTAGCCAAAACGATGAAGCTGATCAAAGCAACGCCTGTAACACCATAGGTTTCAAAACCATCGGCGGTCGGTCCAACAGAATCGCCGGCGTTGTCGCCGGTGCAGTCAGCGATAACACCAGGGTTACGTGCATCGTCTTCATCAATTTTGAAAATAATTTTCATTAAGTCAGCGCCAATGTCGGCAATTTTTGTGAAGATGCCACCACAAATACGCAAAGCCGATGCACCCAAAGATTCACCGATTGCGAATCCAACAAAGCATGCTCCGGCATTTTCTCTCGGTATGAAAAGCAAAATCATAATCATCATAAAGAGCTCTACACAAATGAGCAATACTCCGATTGACATACCTGACTGCAACGGCAGAGCCATTACAGGATATGCTTTACCTTTCAATGATGCAAAAGCTGTTCTGGCGTTTGCATAAGTGTTGATGCGCATACCAAACCATGCAACAGTGAAAGAACCGAGAATACCCAAAATTGACCATAACAAAATGTTTAAGACCATAGGGAGAGGTGTTCCATTCAGGCCAAAGAAATAGTAGAAAATGCAAACAGCGATAAATGCTTCTAATACGAGCAAAAGCAAAGCTTGTTGTTTCATATAAGTTTTGCATGTTTCATAAATTAGGTTGGCCATATCTGCCATGGATTTGTGAACAGGCATTTTTTTGATTTTAATAAATTCATACAAACCAAAAATTGCGCCCAATCCGCAAATGCTCAAACCGTAAAGCAAAATTTGCGATCCGGTTAGAGTATAGCCGAAGAGGTTGTAATAAACATCCAAACTTGGAATGTTTAAATCAATTTCAGAGGCTGTTGCAGCAGAGGCAAACGCGCACATAAACAGTGCAAATGTTGCAACTGCTGAACTGACTTTTTTCAATAATTTCATGATATTTTTCCTTAAAAAATTAAGTTGAACAATGAATGGCTAAAGGCTACAACTTTAGAATTATTATTGCAAGTCTTAAATAAAATAATTGCAAAGTTGAAAGAATCTCTGTGAATAAAATAAAAAAAACAGCGTCGATTTTTACCGACGCTGTTTATGGTTTTTGGGGTTTTATTGCTCTAAGTCTTCACCAGTTTCTTGGTTGACCCGTTTTGCGGATAATTTTATTTTTCCGCGGTTGTCGGTACCAAGACATTTAACCCACATTTGGTCACCTTCTTTATAAAAGTCAGAAACAGAAGCAATTCTTTCGTTCTTGACTTCGGAAATGTGAACCAAACCTTCGGTTGTTCCCAGAAAGCGGACAAAAGCTCCAAATTCCATGATTTTGGTAATTGTACCATGGTAAATTTTGCCGACTTCAGGCTCTGCCACAATACTCATAACCCAATCGTAGGCGGCTTTACCGTCTTCACCATTAACGGCTGCAATATGAACAATTCCGTCTTCACTGATTTCGATTTTTGAGTTGGTTTTTTCGGTAATTTCACGAATAACCTTTCCGCCGGTTCCGATGACTTCGCGAATTTTATCGACAGGAATTTTCAAAGCGATAATTTTTGGTGCCAAAGGTGATATTTCGGCTCTTGGTTCTGCAATGGCTTTTGCCATTTCTCCAAGAATGTGGATGCGACCCTCATGAGCTTGTGCAAGAGCGTTTTTCATAATCTCTTTGGTAATGGATGTAATTTTAATATCCATTTGCAAAGCGGTAAC
>JAGCFG010000082.1 GCA_017650255.1 Alphaproteobacteria bacterium
AAATATTGCAGTAGTCTCATTTGCTGCAATAGCTATACCTGCGGGAGCGTCAAATACGGGATTGTTACCAAAAGCCAAAACTTTTATTGCTAAAGTTTGCTTTATATTGTTTTTGAGCCAATTTTGCAGGTCTTCTTTTTTGGTTATCATTTTGTAGTCAGCATTTTTTTTAGGGGCGACATTTTGTTCGATTCCGGCTTTGCGACATTGTTCTTCAGCCCAGTTAATAAGTCTGTTTTTAAGGCTGTTGAATGCATATTTTGATACAAAATTTTCGATAGATGCAATTTTTGGACAATGAAAAGAGTAGTGCTTAATATTGTGTTCCACGGGAACATCTGCTTTTAGGGTTACCAGTTGCAAGGAGATTTTTGCATTTTCGATATTGTTCAAAATGGTTTCACGCCGTTTGTTTTGTTTTATTTCAGAGGCGTGTGCCAAAACTTGTTCAAGAGAGCCGAATTCGTTGACAAGTTCTGCAGCAGTTTTGGGACCAATGCCGGGAACACCGGGGATATTATCGGTGCTGTCACCGGAAAGAGCTTGAACATCTGGTATTTTATCGGGATATACACCAAATTTTTCCTTGGCAATTTCCGGAGTGATGAATTTGTCTTTCATCGGGTCATAATATGTAACGCCATCTCTTATCAGCTGCATAAGGTCTTTGTCTGCAGAAACGATTACGACTTCCATCCCGGAGGCAAGAGCTTGTGCGGTATATGTAGCTATGAGGTCGTCGGCTTCGTATCCTTCTATTTCAAGTTGGTTAAGGCTCAATACATCTACGGTCTGGCGGATGATGGAAAATTGCGGAATCAAATCTTCCGGTGGTTCCGCGCGATTGGCTTTGTATGCCGGAAAGATGTCGTTGCGAAAGTTTTGCCGTTTGGCGTCAAAAAGCACAAGGTTATAGTCGCAATTTATTTTGGAGGTGAGTTTCATTATCATGTTGGTAAAACCATAAACCGCGTTGACGGGAGTGCCGTCCGGTGCGGTCATTGCGGGCAAACCATAAAAAGCACGAAATATGTATCCGGAACCATCAATCAGGCATATTTTTTTTGACATAAAAAACCTCCGTTTGTGTATGTGGATAATATAAATGTTATTTGTTTTTTAGCCAAGTTTTTTATTGATTTTTACCACAAGCGCCAAGCATCGCTTATGTGTTTGAACTTGAGCGGAAATGCTACCAAAAAAGCATCGAAACGAATTTCACAATCGGAAAATTCGTGATGATTTTGAACAAAGTTTTCGGCGGCTTTCCACAGGCGCTGTTGCTGAGTGGAGGAGATTGCATAAGCGGCTGTTTCTATATTTTTACGTTTTTTTACTTCTACAAAAACCAGCAAATTGTTACGTTTTACAATGAGATCAATTTCGCCGGCACCGGTGCCTTTTCCGGTGATGTAGTTGCGTTTTACAACAGAATAGCCGTGAGCAAGAAAATAAGTGACAGCTAAAAATTCGGCAAATTTTCCACTTTGATTATTGTTCATCTTTTATTTTTATCGCCTGGCGATAAACCTCGTTTTTATTGAGTTTGTACTCCTCAACAACTTGCGAAACCGCAGTTTTGAGCGGAAGATTTTTCATTTTTTGCTTTAAGATGGCGGTAATATCTGTCGAAGAATCTGTTGTTTCTGACGGAGGTGCAACCATAAAAACAATTTCTCCTTTTGGAGGATTTTGGGTGTAGTATTCAATGAGGTTTGCGGGAGAATCGGTTTTACATTCTTCGTAAATTTTGGTAATTTCTCGGGCAACAGAAAATTCTCGATTGGTAAAAACTTGAGCTGCTGCTTGAAGAGTTTTTAATAAACGAGGGGCGGTTTCATAAAAAATGAGAGTTGTATCTATGTTTTTCAACTCGTTAAACAGATCAAGACGAGCCTTTTCCTTGTTGGGGATAAAGCCTGCAAACATAAAGCGGTTTGAGGGAAGACCAGACATTTGAAGTGCGCAAATCAATGCACAACATCCGGGGATTATGCTGAATTTGATATTTTGTCCTTTACAAGCTCTAATGAGTTTGTATCCAGGATCGGAAATAAGCGGTGAGCCTGCGTCGCTGACTTGGGCAATTGTGTAGGTATTTTTTGAGAGCAGATCAATAATTTGCGAAACTTTTTCATTTTCGTTGTGATCGTGAAAAACAATAAAACTTTTTTCAGAAAAGTTTATACCTAAGAGATTAAGGAGCTTTTTTGTAACTCGAGTGTCTTCGCAAACAATAATATCTGCTTTTTGCAAGATGTCTTTTGCTCTTTCCGATATATCTCCCATGTTGCCGATAGGAGTTGCCACAACATATAAACCGCTCATTTTTCTTTGCTTTACATTAACTGTTTTTTAAACTATTCTCGGAGGTATTGTTTTACATTTTGGGAAAAATTGCAAGTGTTAAAAAGAATTTATATATTGCTGTTGGCATTGATTTTGGCTTCGTGCCAAACTTCGGGGACAAGATATAGACCTTCTTCCGTATTTACGCCAAAGCCATCGCCGATTGAAGAGGCAGAAATGGTTACTCCTGAAAGTTTTCGGGTGGGTGTCTTGTTGCCCTTGAGTGGTGAGGCTGCGGCGGCAGGACAAGGTTTGAAGAATGCGGCAATGCTGGCATTGGAAGATATGGGAAATCAAAATCTTATTTTGCAATTTTATGATACTAAAAGTTCTCCAGAAGGGGCAAGAATTGCAGCGGAGAATGCGATTAACCAGGGTGTTAAATTGATTGTCGGGCCTTTGATGTCAACAGAGGTTGAAGCTGTTTCCCCGATAAGTAAAAGAAGCAATGTTCCGGTTGTGGCTTTTTCTACAAATGAAAAAGTTTTGCAACCCCAAGTTTATACTTTGGGACTTTTGGTCGGCGAACAAATTGAGAGAATTATCAGTTATGCAACAATGCAGGGAAGAGGACGTTTTGCGTTGCTTTTGCCGGACAATTCTACAGGGATTGTTGTCGCAAGGGAGACTATGAAAGCAGTTAATAAAAACGGCGGAAGGGTTGTTAAAATTGCTTTTTATCCTCCAGAAACAAACGATTTTTCTTCTATTGTAAAAAGTTTGACCAATTATAGCGGTGTTGCTGAAAATGAAACAGGAGAATCGAAGCATGGAAGAAGGCTCGATTTTGATGCAGTTCTAATTCCGGAAACAGGCAGCAGATTAAAGTCAGCAACGGCAATGTTCGGTTATTATGATGTTTTTTCTCCTGATGTGATGTTTTTGGGAACTTCTGTTTGGGAAAATACAAAGTTGAACAAGGAAACTACCCTGAACAAAGCTGTATATCCGACACTATCAAGAAATTATAGTGCATACTTTAACAAGAAGTATCATTCGCTATATGGTGTTTATCCGAATGCGTTGTCGGCTTTTGGTTATGATGCTGTTGCCTTGGCTTCTTCTTTGTCAAAGAAAAATACCAGCAATTTGGATGCAGCTATTACCAGTGCAGATGGTTTTTCGGGAATTAATGGAACATTTAGAATTTTTGCTAATGGAAAAAATCAGCATAGTATAGATGTAATGCAGATTACTCCGAAAGGAGATATTGTAATTGATGCAGCACAGCGCAGTTTTGTTTTGCCTGCGACGGATGTGGGGCAAATGATGTCTTTTTCTGATATGCCGATAATATTAGGAAAGAGCGTTGAAGAGTTTAGAACGCAAGTTTTTGAAGAATGATTTTGACAGAGGATAGAGCATATTTTTTGCTTGAATTTGCTCCTAAAATCTGCATTTATTATTGGGAATTTTAATGGAGAGCATCGGGTTGTTCTTTCGCGAATCCGGTCAGGTTCGGAAGAAAGCAGCCGTAACGATATGGAATAAGGTCGATGTTTCTCCGCCTTATAAAGTTGAAGAAAGATGGTAGAAGAAAGCGAACAAGGTCAATATGTCGTTTTAGCAAGAAAGTATCGTCCTCAGAATTTTGAAGATTTGCTGGGACAGGATGCACTTGTGCAGACACTTACAAATGCAATAAAGTCAAATAGATTGCATCATGCTTATATTTTGACCGGAATAAGAGGTGTGGGTAAGACAACAACTGCACGTTTAATTGCAAAGGCTTTGAATTGTATTGGCACAGACGGAAAAGGCGGTCCGACGACTCACCCTTGCGGAATATGTGAAAATTGCAAATCTATCGCCGGTGGATATAATATTGATGTTTTGGAGCTTGATGCAGCATCACGTACAGGTGTTGATGATATTAGAGATATTTTGGAAGGTGTCAGATATAAGCCAACCAATTGCAGATATAAAGTTTATATTATCGATGAAGTTCATATGCTTTCGAAAAGTGCATTTAATGCCTTGCTTAAGACTTTGGAAGAACCTCCTGCACATGTTAAATTTATTTTTGCTACTACAGAAATCAGAAAGGTGCCGGTAACGGTGCTGTCGCGTTGTCAAAGATTTGATTTACAAAGGCTCAAAATTGATGATTTGATGAAGTTGTTTAATAGAATTGTTGAGGCCGAAAACTTGAAGGCAGATGAAGAGGCTTTGCACATGGTTGCGGCGGCGGCAGATGGTTCAGCACGTGACGGACTTTCGTTGCTTGATCAGGCAATATCCTTGGGGGGCGGAAAAATTCGCACGGATATTGTAAAAGAAATGTTAGGTATGGCCGATAGGGGACAAGCTTTTGAGATTTTTGATATGTTACTGAGCGGTAGCATGGATGAGATGTTGAAAAAACTGCAAGAAGTTTATAAAAATGGTGCGAATCCGACGGCGATTATCAATGATTTGATAAATATCACCCATCAGCTTACCAAAGTTTTGTTGTTGCCGGCATATGTGAATGACGAAAATTTCAGCGAAACGGATAGAAAATATTTGAAAGAATTTTCAACCAAAACAAATGTTGCCACGCTTTCACGAATGTGGCAGATGTTGATAAAAGGATTGGGGGAAATTCAATATGCTCCGGTACCGATTGATGCTTTGGAAATGGTACTGGTGCGTATTGCTTATTCGGCACACCTTCCTACTCCGGCAGAAGTGTTGGAGAATGTAAAAAAAAAATCTGAATTAAAAAATTCTGGTGAGGTCTTGCAGAAAAATGTGGCTCCTGTTTTGGTGACAGAACCGGGGGCTGCTTCGAAATTTGATAAAATTGAGGATTTTATCGCTTTTCTGGAAAAAAATCGCCAAATGCGAGTTGCTTATACGCTCAAGAATGATATCGAAGTTGTGAAATTTGAAGATGGAGCGATGAGTTTTAAGGCAAGTGCGCATGTGTCGGAAGATTTTTTGCGGACTTTAGGGCAATGTCTTGAGAAATCAACAGGGAAAAAGTGGACACTTGATATTGTACCGGGTGAAGTTATTTTGAGCATTGCTAATATTGAGAATGCAAAAAAAGAAGCAGAGCAAAAAGATGTGGCTGATACTCCTTTGGTAAAAGCAATATTGCAAGAGTTTAAGGGTGCTAAAATTGAAACACTTGTTCGTAAAGTTTCTTCTGAAACAGAAGAAGATGATGTTGTTAATGATTATGTTAGTGAGGATTTTTACTGATGTTTAATATGCAAGGTATTATGAAACAGGCACAAATGATGCAAAAAAAGATGGAAGAGGCTCAAGAGAAATTGTCCCAGACCGAAGTTGTGGGTGAGAGCGGCGCCGGTATGGTCAAAATTACAATGAGCGGAAAGTCTGTTGTAAAAAAGGTTGAAATTGATAAATCTTTGATTGTGCCCGAAGATGCTGAAATGCTTGAAGATTTGATTGTTGCGGCTTGTAATGATGCACAGTCAAAGGCTGAAAAAATGATGAATGAAGGGCTTAAAAATGTTACCGGCGGAATAAACATTCCGGGATTGAAGTTGCCGTTTTAAGAGGGAATGATGGCCGGTCAAGATATTGAAAATTTGATAAAAATTATTGCGAAATTACCTTCATTGGGGACAAGGTCGGCAAGAAGAATCGTTTTGCAGCTTATCAAGAAGAAGGAAACGATAATGAGGCCTTTGATGGAAACAATGCAAAATGTTGCAGATAATATAAAAACTTGCGAAATTTGCGGCAATTTTGATACGGTTTCTCCTTGTATGATTTGCTCTTCGGAAAAACGAGAAGAAGGTATTATATGTGTTGTTCAGGATGTTGCTGATTTGTGGGCGATGGAAAGAGCCGGTTTTTATAGAGGAAAATATCATGTTTTGGGAGGTGTTTTGTCGGCGTTGGATGGTGTTGCTCCCGAAGATTTGAATATTGAACTGCTTTTTGTTCGCTTGGCAAAGGAAAATGTTACGGAAATTATTCTAGCTTTGCCGGCAACTATTGATGGTCAGATAACTTCGCATTATTTAATTTCTAAACTTAAGGATTATAATGTAAAAATCAGCACTCTTGCAAAGGGAATCCCTATGGGTGCGGAGTTAGATTATATGGACGAAGGGACAATTCAGTTGGCTCTTGATTCGCGAAGAGAGATATAAAAAATGCTTTTCCTTTTGTACAAAGGAAAAGCTGAGGGTTACTCTTGTTGCGGCGGCTTGTGTTTTTTTGTGCGCTTGCCCAACAAATAACCGATTAATAATGATAAAATAATCCACGTCATAGGGCAATTTATTTAAATAATTTAAGATTGAGCACATTTTATGTGATTTTGTAGATAATAACAAGGGATTTTTCATTTGCCATAAGTTTTTTTATGTGGTAGCAATGAAGTTGATTTTGATTTTCGGGATATTGTTGTGGTAAAGAAACGTAGAGTAATTTTTTTGCATTTGAGCCATTTGCGCAGGACAATTAAAAAATCTGCGATTGTTTTGTTGTTTGTCTTTGTATTTGCTTTTATGTTGCTTAATAAGACAGATAATGTGTTAATGGAAAAGACTTCGGTTACGGTTGAGGAAATTGTTGCTCCTATTACAAAGATTTTGGTGTTGCCGGCTACAACAGTATTGAATGTTTATGACTATCTGCGCAGTTTGCAAAAAATTGATAAAGAAAACCAAGAATTGCGAGAAGAGAATCGGCGTTTGATTATTGCTAACTCTAAAAATAAGGCTTTGGCAACAGAAAATAAAATGCTTTCAGCAATGCTTCATTATGTTGTTCCTCCAGAAGCTGACTTTGTTACGGTGAAAGTTGTTGCTCAAGAAGGTAATCCTTTTGCACATTCTTTGACGGTGTATTTAGGCGATGATACAAAAGTTAAAAAAGGTCAAATCGCGCTCAGTGACAAAGGTGTTATCGGCAGAGTGGAGGCTGTTGGACACAGATATGCAAAAATTGCCTTGCTTAATAATATTAACTCGCGAATTTCTGTTCTGATAGAAGAGAGCAGAATTAGAGGTATGTTGGTTGGGCAAAATGATGTTTTGCCGGAGCTAAGGTTTTTGCCATTGGGGGTAGATGTAAAGGAAGGAGATGTTGTTGTGACCTCGGGAATCGGCGGAGTTTTTCCTGTGGGGTTGCCGGTGGGAAAAGTTGCAGTGGTCAACAGCCGAGGGATAAAAGTTAAGCCGGAACATGACTTGTCAAGGTTGGAATATGTTATGATTGTCGATTATAAACTTCCCGATCCGGTAGATGACATATATGGAGAGTGAGCTGATGAGAGAAAATTGGCGCGAAATTGTCTCCGGTTGGATTGAAAAATTTTTGCCACTATTTGTTTCGATTTTGTGGCTGAGGGTGTCGCTAATTCCGCTGCGCTCGGATTTAAATTTGACAGCAAGACCGATGATTGGTTTGATGTGCGTGTTTTTTTGGACTATGTACAGACCGGATTTGTTTAATTTGTTTTCAATTTTTATATTGGGACTTTTTTCAGATGTTTTATCAATTGCGCCATTCGGAATATATTTGCTAATGTACTTGGTGATGTATTTGGCTGTATCAAAGTTGGTAAAATATATTACAGAAAAGACTTTTGAAATATCTTGGATTGGTTTGTCCTTGTTGTTGTTTGCCGTAATGTTTATGGGGTGGTTTGTTTCGTCTGTTTATTATGCACAATTTTTGCCGCTCAAAAGTTTTGTTTTTTCTTATTTGCTGAGTGTTGCATTATATCCGGTTGTTGCAGGGATTAATGCTTTTGTATCCAATATCTTTTTGCAGGAAGAAAGTATATGAATCGCGATAACAGCAAAGGAAAAGTTTTAATATACAGAACTCTGATTTGGGGAGCAATACAGCTTTTTCTGTTTGTGGTTATTATTGCGCGGCTTTATTATTTGCAGGTTTTTGAGGCAGATAAATATAAGACAATGTCGGATGAAAACAGAATTTCGGCGCGAATTTTGGTGCCTCCAAGAGGCGGAATTTTTGACAGGAACGGTGTAATTTTGGCCGGTAATCGGCAAAATTTTCAGGCAATGATTGTGGCAGAGCAGGCAACAAATGTTGATGACACTTTAGCTAAATTTAAGAAAATTATGCCTCTTTCCGAGGCGGAGGAGGCGAGGGTCCGCAGAGATATTAAAAAATATCGCAGATTTGTTCCTATAAAATTGAAAGACGGGTTGACATGGGAGGATGTGTCAAGAATTTTGCTGGCGGCTCCGGAGATGCCGGGGGTTATTGTTGAGGATGGGTTGAGCAGAGCATATCCTTTCGGCAAGCAAATGGCGCATGTTTTGGGTTACGTTGCTGCTGTTTCTGAAAACGATATGAAAAACGATAAAGATCCCCTTTTGGAAACGCCTGATTTTAAAATTGGGCGAATCGGGGTTGAAAAAAGGTTTGAAAAATTGCTGAGAGGCAAGGGTGGAAACCTCAAGTTGGAGGTAAATGCCGTTGGACGAATTATGAAAGAAATTGAGCGAGTGGATGGTGTTCCAGGAACCAATTTGCAGTTGACCATTGATAGTCGTTTGCAGCAAAAAGCCTACGATTTATTCGGTGAACAGAGCGGAGCAGCGGTGTTGATGGATGTGAACAGCGGAGAGATTTTGACTTTTATTTCAATGCCCTCTTATGATTCGAATGATTTTGTATTGGGTGTTAATCAAGACACATATAGTAGATTGCTTTTTGATGAAAAGCAGCCTTTGATAAATAAGGCTATTGCCGGTCGCTATTCTCCGGGGTCAACTTTTAAGATGATTGTGGCTTTGGCGGCTTTGGAAGCAGGGGTTATTACTCCGGAGACAAGATTTGGTTGTTCAGGAAAGATGGAATTGGGAAATCATTTGTTCCACTGTTGGAAAAAACAAGGACACGGGCCACTCAATGTGGTTGAGGCTTTGCAACATTCTTGTGATATTTTCTTTTATGAAACGGCGCAAAAAGTAGGAATTGATAAAATTGCGAATATGGCCAGACGTTTTGGTATGGGCAAGCCGACAAAACTGCGTTTTGATGATGAAAAAGCAGGTATTATTCCGGATAAAGCGTGGAAATTGGAAAATTTGCAGGCTCCGTGGCAAGCGGGAGAAACATTGATTGCAGGTATCGGACAGGGATATGTTTTGACCACACCTATACAGTTGGCGGTTATGACTGCCAGAATTGCAAACGGCGGAAAAATGGTGGAACCGAGTTTGACCAAAGTAAGCAAAAGTAAAATTGAAAAATTTAAGGATATGAAGATTAATAAAAAATATCTCGATTTGGTAAAAGAGGGTATGTGCAGTGTTGTCAATCGTCCAGGAGGAACGGCTTTTATGTCGCAGTTTGATTATAAGGGCCAGAAGATGTGCGGCAAAACTGGAACAACGCAAGTGAGAAGAATTTCTATGCAAGAACGTCAAACTGGTATTGTAAGACAAGAAGATTTGCCTTGGAAATATCGTAACCATGCTTTGTTTGTCGGTTTTGCTCCGCAAAACAATCCGCGTTATGCTGTGGCGGTTTTGGTCGAGCATGGTGGCGGCGGTTCAAGTGTGGCGGCACCGATTGCTTCTAAGTTGTTGAAAGAAGCGCTTATGTTGGAAGAAGGTAATTAAGATGTATAAGTTTTATAAAACAGGTTTTCGAAACCCTAATCTGTCGTTTAAGGAAAAGATTTATAATCTGAATCTTACCTATTTTTTCTTTATTTTTGTACTTTCGATGATTGGTGTTTTGATGTTATATTCCGCGGCGAACGGTGATTGGAAGGTTTGGGCATTGAACCATGCTGTTCGTTTCGGAATGGGATGTTTATTGATGGGAATTTTGATATTTATCGATATAAAACATTTTTTGCATTATGCATATTATTTTTATGCTGTTGCATTAGTTTTGCTGGTTGTAGTGGAAATTGCAGGTTATACGGGGATGGGGGCGACACGATGGATAAATTTAGGTTTTATGAAGTTGCAGCCTTCTGAGCTGATGAAAATAGCTTTGGTTCTGGCATTGGCTAAATATTTCCACTCGACGACTTTGCAAAATATTGAGACAATAGGTGGAATTGTGCCTCCTGTTGTTATGGCACTTGTGCCTGCGGCGCTGATTATGGCGCAGCCGGACTTGGGAACGGCTATGATGCTTTTGTTTACAACGGCGATAATGCTTTTTGTAGTCGGGGTGCAAGTTTCAAAATTTTTGTTTGTGGCTGTCGGCGGAGCGGCAATGCTACCGGTTGCGTGGCATTTTTTGCACGATTATCAAAAACAGAGGGTGCTGACATTTCTTAATCCGGAAAGAGATCCTTTGGGGGCAGGATATCATATTATGCAATCTAAAATTGCGCTTGGTTCGGGAGGAATTTTCGGCAAAGGGTTTATGAACGGTACGCAAAGCCACTTGAATTTTTTGCCGGAGAAACATACTGACTTTATTTTTACGATGTTGTCGGAAGAGTTTGGAATTATCGGGGCGATTTTGGTTGTGGTGCTGAATATGCTGGTGTTGTTTTACAGTTATTCTTTTGCGATCAGAACAACCAGTTATTTTGCAAAGTTGACGATTATCGGGCTGTCTACGAACTATTTTTTATATATATTTATCAATACTGCGATGGTTTTAGGACTTATTCCTGTTGTGGGAGTGCCACTACCACTGATTTCTTATGGCGGAACGGTTATGCTTTCGGTTATGGCAAGCTTTGGAATTATTATGGCGATGTATGTAAATCGCGATACAAACTTGGGTAAAGATTGATTTTTTGAAAAAAATTGTAAATTTTGCTTGCAAAAAATAATAAAAGAATGTATTAGTCATCTCAAATGCGTTAATAATGCGCTCGTAGCTCAATTGGATAGAGCATCTGACTACGGATCAGAAGGTTGTGAGTTCGAATCCCGCCGAGCGCGCCATTAAAAAAGCCTCCCTTGTGGAGGTTTTTTTAATGGCATGTAAACAAGAGGATTTGAACTCACAAGAAGTGAGTTCGACTACAAGCGAAAGGCACACGGGGGTGTGCCGGTCGGCGAAAGCCGATGAGCGCAGTGAATGGAGCGAAAGCGTAATAGCCCCGCCGAGCGCGCCATTAAAAAAGCCTCCTTTACGGAGGCTTTTTTAATGGTATGAAAATAAGAGAATTTGACTCGCAAGGGAGCAGACAGTTCAAAATTATGAATTGTTTTGACATAGAAACTTGACAAAAAGTGTAAAGTTATGTATAAGTGAGGGCAAGAATTAACCTATTAAATACATTATTATGAAGAAAAAGCAATATTTTGGCGGTACAATTTTGGTGGCCGTGCCTTCGAAAGAAGAAGGATTAACTCTTCTCGCTACTTATAAGGGCAGTGATATCAATGTGGATGTTGTTGTGGTCAGCTGTTCTTCGGTTGATCAAATCCCTGCAAAGTTAGCTGAGCTCGTCGAACAAACAAAAACGGCTGATAAACCCGACAAGAAAAAGCTGGCGTATATGCAATCTATGTCGGACAAGATGCCGAAAAAGACAGAGGTTCCGAATGTTCTTTTGTCGCGGGTGAGGAGAAATTTTCCCACCATTTCGGCGGAAAAGTGTATCTATCTGCCGTAAAGGAAACCCCTTGCAAAAAAATGCAAGGGGTTTCCTGTTTTTTTATGCTGCAGATGATGCGGCTAGTTCCGCCAATACTTCTTTTTTCAGCGTCACATTATCAATTTTGCCGGTTGCTGACATCGGGATTTTATCCTTATACAAAATTGTGCGCGGCATATAAAGCTCAGGATAGCCGTTTTGTTTGATAAAGTCGCGCAATTTATCCATGGTCAGGCTCGGTTCGTTGGTGACAACAACAATCTGCTCGCCTTTGTGTTCGTGAGGAATGGCGACAACACCGCAGGCAAAGTCTTCTTTGCCCTCAAATGCTTGATTAATCATATTTTCTACTGCGCGGAGTGAAACCATTTCGCCGCCGATTTTGGCAAAACGTTTGATGCGGTCTTTAATGCTGATAAAACCGATTTCATCAATCTCAACCACGTCGCCGGTGCGGTACCAGCCGTCTTCGGGTGGAACCAAAACGCCAGGGTTGTCGGCAAAGATATAACCGGCCATAACATTCGGTCCTTTAACAACGAGCTCGCCGCCTTTTTCGATGCCGTCAACCTTGTCTAAACGGCACTGCATTCCTGGGCATAGTTTGCCGATGGTGCCAAATTTGTTGAACACCATATTGTTGCCGGCGACGGCCGGAGAACATTCAGTCGTGCCATAAGCCTCCATCAGGCGAACACCCAAGCGTTCGTTTAAGATGTTACGGGTATCAAGTTTTACACCCTCGGCACCGGCATAACACAAGCGCAAACTGCCAAAATCTAACGGGTGAGAAATTTTGGCGTAGCTGCGGAAAAATGTGTCGGTTCCAATCATTACGGTTGCTTCCAGCTCATAGAGCAAATCGCTGATGACACGGAAGTGCAAAGGTGATGGGTAAAGAAAAACTTTTGCTCCTTGGTAAAGTGCATAAAGTGTACCCAAAACCAAGCCGAAACTGTGGAAAATCGGCATGGAGTTCAATACAACATCGGTGCGGTTTAATGTCTCAAAAGTAGCAATTTGCCAAACATTTGAGATTACATTGCGGTTGGATAATACAACTGCTTTCGGTGCACCTTCGGAGCCGGAGGTGAATAGAATTACCGCCCTATCATCGGGAGTGGCTTTGTATGGAACATATTTTACTTTGTATTGTAAAAACGCTAAAATTTTTGCGCCTAAGGATATTTTTTTGGCGACTTCTTCCAAGTAACAAACTTCAAAGCCGTTTCCTTTGATGGCGTCGACAACTGTTTCAAGTCCGGCTTTTTTGACGAACATTTTGGAAGTTATAACTCTTTTGGTCAAAGTGGTTTTTAGCCCGCTGACAATATTCTGCACTCCGGCGCTGAAGTTTATCATTACCGGTACTTGTCCATAGGCATTAAGCCCGAAAAATGTGCAGATTGCTGCTACTGAGTTTGGCAACATTATGGCGACGGATTCTTGGTGTGCGGCACCTTTGTTGAAATAGCGTCCTAAAACGTATGATGCCAACATGATATCTTTAAAGCTTTTTGGTTTGCGGGTGATGTCTTCCAAAACTTTCGGGCGCTTGAAACCAAAAGCTTTTTTAGCGTGAATTTTTGCCGCTTTTATCAGTTGGGTAAACACGGTCAAGTTAGGGTTATACATTGAGTTAAACGCTTGCTCACGCATAATCATATAGATTTCGTTAGAGATGTGGTTGCGCTGGTGGCGTAATTCGTCCTTAAGTTTCAAAGGGCGCGGTTCATCAACCACAATTTTGACTTTTGGAAAATAGCGGTGCGGCAGGCGACCTCTGGTTTTGGAAAAATGGCAGTATTGCAGGCCGTTAATCCAAATTGGAATAACCGGAGAATCGGTTTTGTCGGCCAAAAGACCGGCACCTTCGTAGATTTTCATAATATTTCCGTTTGAGGTCATACGTCCCTCGGGGAACATAACACAAAGACGGCCTTCGTTGACTTTTGCGATGAGGTGTTTCAAATCGGGAACATCAATGTTTCCATATTCCATTATGTCGGCAGTTTTCATCAATAAGCGAACCCAATAGCTGCGATAGAGTGTTCCGTGAAGGGCAAAAATCGGGTTGCCGGGCAAAAAGGCAAACAAAACAATGGGGTCAACATAGGAAACATGGTTTGATATATATAGCCCTTTTGTTGGGAGTTTGGAAAGGTCGAAACGCATTTCGAACCTGACCTTGAAAAGCCTGAAAAAGCAACGCAGGCAAAAGCGTACAAAATCTCGCATCATAGTTGTTCTCCGTAGTCAAAATATACGTTTTTTTATACCAAATTTTGCAGGGTGTAAAGTAGTTACCATACAGAAACTGTGGAAAAAAGGGTTAACGGGTTTTTAAGGCTTTTGGTATAGACTGAGTCGGCTTATAAATGGGGTTAGTTAATGAAAAAGCATTTTTATATGTTTCGTCATGGGCAGACAATTTGGAATGCCGAAGGAAGACCGCAGGGACAACACCAATATCCGGTGCCACTTTCTGTTACGGGAAAAGAGCAGGCGCTTAAATTGGCACAGGTGCTAAAAGATAAAAAAATTAAAAAAATTGTCAGTTCCGATTTGCTGCGTGCAAGGCAAACTGCTGAGATTGTTGCTCAACAGCTAAATGTACCGCTCGATTTTGATGTTAGGTTACGTGAGGTTGATTATGGCATATTGAATGGTCTTTATACTATTGAGAGATATGAGGTTTATCCTGATTTTAGAAAATGTTATGAGGATATTACGCAGGCTTTTCCAGAGGGGGAGAGTTTAGCTTTTGTAGCGCATAGAGTGGCAGAGGCTTTGAAAGATATTGCAAATAATGTTCAAAATCGGGCAATAGGTATTTCTACCCACGGGCATGCAATTACAGCTTTTGTGGAAGAAACTTTTTCATATAAGGTAAAAAGAGTTGATAATTGCTCTTTTGTTCATATTATGTATAGTCCGGAAAAAGATTTGTTTGAGGCGGTGGAATTGCCGCCGGCAAGAGAGTTTGGCAACAATAATTATAATCCGTTATATTAACAAAAAATTGAGTGCTATTTTTTTAAGTTCAACCTCATTCTTTGATCAAGAGGTTCAAATCCATATTTTTCGTAGAATCGGCAGGCAGAAATGTTTTTGTTGTATACGCTAAGCCTTATCTCGTCTATGTCTTTTTGGCGGCATATTTCGTAAAAGGCATCCATTAGTTTTTTACCCAATCCGGTTCTTTGCAGTTCTTTTTTTACACCTATGTTGCTGATATGGGCAACTTTTGAAGCTAGCAAGTGAGAAGATATTTTGTTTTCTGCCAGTAAATAGCCCACAATTATGTTATTTTCTTCGGCAACCAAAGCTGTTGTTTTGTCGTCCGTAAGTGATTCTAAATATCCTATTTGTTCAAAATTGTCATCTTGTGGAGCAAAATAGCCGCCTAAAAGCTTAATATGAAAATCTCTCACTTCGCGGCAGAGCTCAAGAACTTGGGGTAGGTCTTTTTTTTCAAATTTTCGGATTTGCATTTTGTCACCTTCGATTGAGTTATTATATATTCAGGCTAAAAAATCTTTTTTTGGTTGTCAAATTTTTTTGTGTTGGTTGCGGTGTTTATTTGAGAACAAAGCCGTCTGTACTGAGCGAGGCTATATTATTTCTAAAATGTTTCAATCCTTCTAAAATGGAAAAAGCATCGTAGAGGGCGTTGTGTGGCTGCATATTTAGTGATTTTAAATTGTGTCCCAAATTTAATAGGAGTGCAATTTCTCCTGAAGATTGTGTCGGAATGGAAATGTTGTTCTTTTCGTATAGTGCTTTGAAAACGGCAGCAATATTGCGAAAAATAATATTTGAGCAGGTATTTAATTTGTAGTAATTTAGATTTTCTTCGATTATTGCGCCATCTGATTTGTGATAATAGTCGGCGTTCCAACTATGGGAAAAACAAATATCTTTGTTTATAAAATTTGCAAATTTTTGATATGCGTTTTCAAAAAGAATGCCATATTGAGCAACTTGCTCGTTGGTTATGCCTGTGAGTTCGGTAAAGTAGTCTGATAGAACGGGATTAAAGGAAGGCCTGCATAGTTGCTTGAAAGTTTCCAGAACTTCAAAGTTTTCGGACACTTTTATGGCTGCGATTTGGACTATTTCTTTTTTTTGAGGGGGAAACCAGCCGTGTTCTTGACACCCTTTCCATGAAGTGTATTCTGTGTCAAAAATAACAAAAGACATTGTGTTTCTCCTGTATTTATTTCTTTTGAGTTATAATCATGTATAGAATGATAAAAGAGAATACAAAGGATATTCCGTTGAATATAATCATTTGGGCGGAGTGGAGATAGAAGCCGTAAAGAATCCATGAGAGCATGGCAATGTTATAAATTATGTGGGTTGATAAAGACAATCCTTTAACATCTTTTGTTTTCATGGTGCGGATTGATTGCGGCAAAAAGACAATGGCGGTGCATATGCCTGCAATATATCCCAAAAGTTCGCCGATAATGTTCATATTTTTTCTCCGTTATAACATGGAGATTTTATGTGACAAACTGTAAAAAAAATCTGAATATGAGGGTGGGAGAAATAAAAAAAGCGACTTAATGTCGCTTATAAAGAATGTTTTATTGGTGGTCTTGCTCTGTAAGCTCTGCCGTCGTTTCACTCGGCAATCGCTAACTGCGCTTCGGTCACTTGCTTCGTAAGCATTGTTTCGCTCGCGTTGCAGCTCACAATACTAACTACGCTACGCATCACCAATAAAAAAAGCGACATTAAGTCGCTTTTTTTATTGGTGATCCCAGCGAGACTCGAACTCGCGTTACCGCCGTGAGAGGGCGATGTCCTAGACCGCTAGACGATGGGACCGGCGGATGTGAAACCCTTTGCATTTTACACGTTAAAGACTTTTAGCTTAAAAAAAATAAAATATCAAGCCTTTTTTGATGCATTTTACAGTTTTATTTGTGTTCTTTAATATTTATCTTATATTCGACGGCGGACAGCAAAATCAGCAGGTAGCCGACGACTTCAAGTGCTTCTTCGAAAAGTTCTTTTATCACTGCAATATCATACCGTGTAAAGCGTGGTCCGAGAACAGCTGATATTACGGGGCGATGTCCGATGCATTGGGCAACCGGTAAAATCATAACAACGGCAATGCACATAATGTAAAAAGATGGCATTCCAAAAAAATGTAAGATTGTCTTGAGGGTCTTTTTGTAATGTTTCCATGCATAAATTGTGGCAGTGATTACAAATAGATAGGCAAATTTCCAGCTGAGTATAGGTAGAATTTGGTCAAAAACTTTATCGAGTTCTCGGCAAGAAGCTAACAATGATACTGAGGCAAGCAAGAAGCTAAGTTCTCGCCATTTTTCTTCGGTAAGCGCGCAATATAAAAAAGTTACTACGGATGAAAGCAGAAACATCAGTTGGATATTTTCTACTACGCCGTTTTCGTTAAATGTTTGATTGTTGAAGTTTTTTGTTAAGAGATAAATTATACCGACAAAGGCAAAAGTTGTTAGAAAATATAAAAATTGTCTTATGGCAATGTGCAGATTTTTTTGTTCTTCTTTAGTCAAATTCATGCTTTCCTCTTAAATCATTTTATGGTTAAACAAAATTCTTTATCAAAAGTGATGTTAAGTTCTGCCCCCATCATTTGCAGGTAATATAAGGCGACATATTGTGCTTGGTTATCTACTTTTTCTCCGTTTATTACGCGTTGCATATCTTTTATTTTTAGCGTGGACAAAGGTGCATCTGAAACAGATTTTACTTTGATAAAGCCATCTTCTGCCGTGATGCAGATTTTGCCACCTCTTACCAACACTTCGGCTCCTACCATAACGGCCAATAACAAGACGCGGTTAAAGTCGGCTTTGCCTTCTACCGGACAGAGGCTTAATGATGTTTGGGCGTTAGGATTGAGGGTTTTCAAATATTCAAGAGCGGTTGTTTCTATGATATCAATTTTTTCTCAGTTTGAA
>JAGCFG010000083.1 GCA_017650255.1 Alphaproteobacteria bacterium
TCAGCTTTTTCTTGATTGGCGCGGTGGGAATGTTGCAGCATATTGCGTCACAGGCAAATTATTCTTTGGAACTTAATTATTTTCTTTCAACATTATCGATAATTGTCAAAACTTCATGTATTGTATGGATTGTGAAAAAGTTTTTTTGGGAAAGAGCTTTTGCAGAGGTTGAAAGTAGTGCTGATGAAGAGAGTGCAGGAGCTACAACTCCTTATGCCCTGAGGATTATTTTGTTTTCAATGATATCGGGTGCAATAATAATCGGTATAGCTCTTTTCGGATATCCGCGATTGTCGATGTTTATTGTCAACAAGTTTATACTTTCAATAATTTTGATTGTAGTAATGTTGATGTTGCGCAAAGCGTTTTTTGAGATGATAAGAAGAGTGTTCTTGTTAGGTTTTTGGTTCAAAAAAATGCGGTTACGCAGACAGATGCTGGTAAAAATTGATTTTTGGTTGAATGTTACATTGGATCCGATTTTGTCAGTATTCGGGTTGCTGGCGATATTGACGCTTTGGGGTGTTTCGACAGATATATTGCTCCACAGTGTTAAAAAGCTGTTATTAGGATTTAAGATTGGCGGTGTAGAAATATCGCTGATTTTGATAATGTTCGGTATTGCAGTATTTTTTATTTCGCTTGCTTTGATCAGAATTTTGCGTCGACGCTTTTTGGAAAATATATTGTCGCACCTTGATATTGATGATGGTATAAAACACTCGTTGGCTTCTGGTTTTGGGTTTGTAGGTTTTGCAATATCAATCATGCTGGCGATGGTGGTTATGGGTGCGGATTTGAGCAATTTGGCATTGGTTGCCGGTGCCTTGTCAGTTGGTATCGGTTTGGGCTTGCAGAATGTTGTAAACAACTTTGTATCGGGTATTATCTTGTTGTTCGAAAGGCCTGTTAAGGTTGGTGATTGGGTGATTATTAATGGAGAAGAAGGAACGGTCAAACAGATAAATATTCGTTCAACCGAGATAGAAACTTTTAATAGAGCGAGCGTGATTGTGCCAAATGCGACTGTGCTTTCCAATTCCGTAACTAACTTGACGCATGGCAATAACTGGATGAGATTTAAGGTTAGTGTCGGGGTGGCATATGGCTCTGATGTTGAGAAGGTTAAGCAAATTTTGCTGGAGTGTGCTGCAAAAAATAAGGGTGTTTTGAAAAAACCGGAGCCTTATGTTTTGTTCCAAGATTTTGGCTCAAGCAGTTTGGATTTTGAACTGCGTGGCTATAGCAGTAATATTTGGAATGGATGGTTAATTCCGAGTGAATTGAGATTTGAGATTAATAAGCGCTTTATTGAGGAAGGAATCGAGATTCCATTCAATCAATTGGTTGTTCACAAGGCAGATGATACCGCGAAAGAAGATAAATGAGAATAGCTGATTTGAAAGATAAAACGGTTGCCGTTTGGGGAATGGGAAAAGAGGGAAAGGAAATCCTCAATTATCTCTTGTCACATGGTGTTACAGATAAGTTTGTTCTGCTGAATGATACGGCATGTGAGAAGCCGAGCGGTTTTGAAAAATGCAAAATGTACAGCGGTCACAAGCTTGATGCCGGTTGTGTAGAGGCGAATGTGATTGTGCGCTCGCCTGGGGTTAGCGTTTATAAGCCAGAAATTATTAAGTATCGCAAAAAGGTTACAACGGTGAGCGATCTTTGTTTGCACGAGATAAAAGCAAAATATCCGGAGTGCAAAATTATTGCTATCAGCGGATCTAAAGGAAAAAGTACAAGTGTTAGCGCTTTGGCTTTTATGCTTGGCAAGCTTGGGCATAAGGTTGGGCTTGGCGGTAATATCGGGCGCCCGCTGATTGAGCTGGTGGATGAGAAGTATGATTTTTTGGTGGCTGAAGTTTCGAGCTATCAGGCGGTCGATTTGACAATTTCGCCTGATGTGGCAATGTTTACAAATTTGTTTTATGTTCACAGCGAGTGGCATAACGGACATGAGAATTATTGCAAAGATAAAATGCATTTGGTGGCAAACCAAAAAGATGGAGATGTGTTTTTTGCGAATGCCCGCAATAAACAGCTGATGGAATATTCGGAAGTTTATGCTAAAAGGCGCAGGTTATATAATTGTGAAAATGCTTTTCATGCTGAGGGGAAGGCGCTTTATTACGGAAAAGAAAAGCTGCTGTTGATTGATGATTTGAAGTTGAGCGGAAACCATAATTTGGATAATTTGGCCGGAGTTTTCAGCATTTTGCAATATTTGGGAATGGATGTCAAAAAGGCGGCTGAGTTTTTGCGTGAATTTGAGCCTTTGCCGCACAGGTTGCAAAAAGTGGCAGTCAAAAACGGGGTTTTGTTTATTAACGACAGCATTTCTACTGCGCCGGAAGCGGCAATCGGGGCGATGAGAAGTTTTGGCGAAAATTTGGTGCTGATTTCGGGCGGACAGGATAATCTGCAAGATTATACGGATTATGCAAAAAGTGTTGAGGTCTGTGTGAATGTGAAGGCGGTGATAACGCTTTATCAAACAGGACCGAAAATTGCCGAGGCTTTGCGGGAGGGCGTGAAGAGAGAAGATTTTGAACTGTTCGAGGTGGATAGTTTGGAAAAAGCTGTTGCAACGGCCTATGATTTGTTGCAAAAAGTTGGAGGCGGGGTTGTGTTGTTTACGCCGACCAGCCCGAGCTTTGATTTTTATAAAAATTTTATGGAAAGAGGCAATCATTTTATGAAGATTGTCGAAGGTTTGTAGATGCCGCTTTAGCTCAGTTGGTAGAGCACACGATTCGTAATCGTGTTGTCGCGTGTTCGATTCACGCAAGCGGCACCAGTTTTTTTTTGAAAAAGCACCTGGGAGGGTGCTTTTTTAATAAGTGTCAATACGTTATGTCATATTTATAAAATGTTTCAATAGGTTTAAAACCTAATTTCTTATATATGATAAGTCCTAAATCTGAGGCAGTAAGAATGAATTTGTTGTGTTTGTGTGCAATTTCATAATTCAAAGTTTGTTTGGTTATTTCAGTGCCAAAGCCGTTTTTTCTATATTTATGGGATACGCCAATCCAGTATATACCTGAATATCCTGCTCCACGAATAATTTGAGATATGCCTACAGGATTTTTACCATTATAAAAAATAAAATATGTAGTATATTTTTTTTCTAAATCCATTTTAAATGATTCAAAAATAAAATCAGCGTCATATGCCTCGTATATTTTTGAAGCAAGTTTTCCCCACAAGAGTAAATCTTCTTTTGTTTTGACTATCCTTAGGGTTAAATTATTTTTTGTTGAAAATGGTTGCTTGCGTTCCAAACCATAAACAATGGTTTTTATAGGAGGTTTCAAATCTTCAGCATATTTTAAGTGTAAATTTTCAATTGGGGATGCCAATACACTTTTGTAGTTTTGGGTTTCCTTACAAATTTTTTTTAATATTGATTTATTGACTTTTTCTGCATAAGTCAAATTAAACCATCCAAATGCTGTAGGAAAAGCCCATTTAGTATACAATATATCATCTTTAATATAACATGTATTTTTTCTTTGAATTTTGACTTCTTTCAAGTTTTCAATATATTTTAGCATAACAAATTTCTCCTTTGAGAGCAGGGATATTTGTATAATAAAAATTAAATATTATTATTTTGTAAATATACAAAAGCCAGAAATTGCCGGAAGTTTTTCTGGTGAAAAACGGGGGGGATGAATTATTTATTTTTCTATCTCTGGTTTGCGCAAGAGAGAGGCGGAGATGCCGACAAAAATTATGCTGAAAGTTATGGCAAGCGATTGCATGGCGGTGACTTCCCAGCCGATATGCGGCAAAAAGATTTTGCAGCCGATAAATACCATAATTACCGAAAGCGATGGTTTTAGGTAATAAAATTTGTGAACGGCGGCTTCAAGCAGAAAATATAATGCTCTCAAGCCCAAAATGGCAAAAATGTTGCTGGTATAAACAATAAATATATCTTGGGTAATCAAGAAAATTGCCGGTATGCTGTCGAGCGCAAAAATAACATCCATAAGTTCGATGGTCAAAAGGGCAAAAAACAGCGGAGTGATGTATAATTTGTGATTTTCTCTAACAAAAAAATGTCCGCTGTGAATGCTGGTTACACGGCAAAAACGGCTCAAAAATTTATAGATTTTGGTTTCTTCGAACTTGGTTTCTTCGTCGTCTTTGTGGAGCATCATTTGAACACCGGTATATAACAAAAATGCCGAAAAGATGTAGAGTACCCAATGGAAGTTGCTAATCAGCGCTTCGCCGACCAAAATGAGCAGTGCGCGCATGACGATTGCGCCCAAAATACCCCAGAACAATACGCGGTGCTGATATATGCGCGGTATACCGAGTGAGCTGAAAACTACCGACATGATGAATATGTTATCAAGCGAGAGACTTTTTTCGACCAAAAAGCCGGTAAAAAACAACATTCCGCTTTCGGCACCTTTTTCATACATTACAAAGAGACCAAAAAGCATGCCGGCGGCAATATAAACTATGCACAAAAGCAAGGTGTGTGAAAAAACCGGAACTTCGTTCTTGCGGTTTAGGAAAAACAAATCCCATGCTAAAAGGATAATTACGGCGATGCCGAAAATTGTCCACATTGCGTTGTTTGATAAATGTGCAAGATATTGTGCCATTGTTTTGTAGTCCTTTTGTTAAGTTATAACTTTTTTACATTTAATTTTTTTATATATCAACTCAAAATTTTTAATCTGGGCGCAATCGGCTCAAAAGTTTTGGGCAGAGCGGGGTGAGCTATGCCGCCAAAAGGCATTTGGGCTATCAGATTCCAAGTTTTCGGTGCATGGAATTCTTTTTTGACCATCTCGTCAACCAGAGGATTGTAATGCTGGAGAGAGGCGCCGATATTTTTTTCTGCCAAAGCGGTCCAAATCATATATTGCAACATGGCGTTTGACTGCATTGCCCATTTTGGAAAATTGTCGGCGTATAAAGGATATTGCCGTTGCAAATTTTGAATGATTGTCGAATCTTCAAAAAACAAAAATGTGCCGAGACCTTGCTGAAAGGAACTTATTTTTTCTGTCGTTTGGGCAAATTTGTCCGGAGAAGTTAACGGTTTTAGAAGTTGTAATGTTAAATCCCAAAATTTTCGGTAGGCGCTATCATACAAAATTATGAGCCTTGATGATTGTGAGTTGAAAGCCGATGGAGCTTGTTTCAAGCAGAGTTCTACCAATTTGTTAATTTCGGTGCGATTAAGGTCGATTTTGTCGTTCAAAGAATATATTGAGCGGCGTGTGGTAAAAATTATGATTATTTACATATTTTTTCTCCTGTTGTTTTTTTATATATTTAATAATCAGAAGGAGTATATCAAGGCAGGGGTTGTTCTTTCATCAATTTTGTTATGGCTTCAATGCTGTCTGGTTGACGGATGTCCTCGCTAATTTTGTTATAACGCTCAAAACCGCACTTTTGGCAGTGATGGAGAATTTGAAAGCCTTTTTTGTTTTTGATTATTTTGATTGGTTTCATCAACCCTCCGCAGTCGCATTGACGATCGCCGGGGGTAATGTCTACATGCAGGGAATACAGGCAAAACGGGCAATGATTGCGGTAGCTGCCGTCGGTTAGGGGCAGAACTTCTTTGCCGCAATTTTGGCAGATGAATCCGGTATTTTCGGTTTTTCGGCTCATAGGGTTTCCTTTGCGATAAAAATTGCGCCCAGAACTGGTGTTCCATTTTCAGTGCGCAGGGTTGTGTTGTGTTGTGATACGCTGTTGTAGCCGCAATTTTTTAATGTGGTGTTAATGTAGTCGGAATTGTAAATATATCGTCCTTGCGGTAAGAGGAAAAAGGTTTGAGTTTTATTGTTGTCTATCGCGGCGGAAAAAACAAATTCGTGCGGAA
>JAGCFG010000084.1 GCA_017650255.1 Alphaproteobacteria bacterium
CAAAAAAATATTATTTTATGAAAATCAAATTTTTATCCAGAGAACAACAACTGGCAATGCTCGATGAGCCCAATGCCGTTGAAAAACTTGAAAACTATGTTGCCCAAGCTGACAAACTGCGCACCGCTGCACAAAAAAAAGTGTGGGCATCTTTCAAAAACACTTCATCACCCCTCGCCAACAGCCCGATTATTGGGATTTATGAGAGAATTGACGACGAAGAAATCGTCAAAATAACCAACAGACTTTCTCTTAAAAACGCAAAGAGAATTAGCGAAATCTGTGGCACGGTTGAGGAAGAAACCTTTTTGAAAATGTTGGACATCTTCCCCATCGAAGACAGCCGCCGGATTTTGTTTGCCTATGCCGACAAACACTGCAGCATTTGGGAAAAGACAATCTTGAAAGTTATTCCTAAGCTTTCAAAACAAGATGCGGCCGACTTGGTTGTTGCCAACGGTTATATGCCTCTTTCGGTATTTTGCCTGCTTCTCGAACTGATGCCCGTATCTGCTGTCAAAGATACAATTCTCCGCCTTGCCGAAAAGGACGGTGTTACCTGCGACGAAGATATTGTCGAGAACCTCAATATCTTTCCGGAGCAAGACAGAGACGAAATTCTGAGGGCCTGCATTTGCCGCGCCGGCGGTTTGGACGAGGCTGCCTTTTTGAAACTTTTTGACAGCATGCCAAAGGAAAAAGTGGAAGAATACCTCCGTCTCGGCATCGAGCACGACAGCTTCTTTGGTGATGAGCTTCTTATCCGGATTATCGAGGTCTATCACGGCGACACTGCCTCCGCGCTGATCGAGGCCTATTTTGCCAGCGACAGCGGTTCTACGAGCTACGACGAGGACGAACAAGACTATTTCCGCGACCTCATCCAGTAAAATCAAAAAAGTGCCTTTTATGGCACTTTTTTTATGCCTGTTTTTTGATAAAAAATCCTTGACTGCAGGGCAGGGAGATTATATGCTCTTTCGCATACAAAGGACAGCAAATGAACCGACAACAGACAAATCAAATAAACAAACTGAAAGACTTCGAAAAATATTTTGCCGAAAATTACTATTTTGGTGCCGCAAAATCAAAATCGGTCTTTTCCTATATGGAGAACAACTCCCGCGTTTGTTTGACTGCACCTCACTCTACAAAATCCACTGTTTCGCGGCTTGTAAAAGGCAGCGATTTATACACCGGCAGCCTCGTGAAATATCTGGGCGAAACATGCAATCTGTCATATATCGTCAGAAATAAATATTATCACAAAAAATGTATGCTCAGCTCGTTTATTTTGAAAAACAACCTCGAACAGCACTATTTTTTAGACATCCACGCAATGAAAGACCGTCCTTTTGACTTGGCTGTTGGCATTGGTTATTGTTCTCCGAAAGATTATGAAAAAGAATTGTTATTGATAAAAAAACTCTGCAAAAAATATCAGCTGAAATATGTCGTAAACCACCCCGCATACACAGGACAGCGCGGGCTTACGGGAAAATTGCAGCACCAACTCTCAAAAGCCGCAGTTTTGCAACTGGAATGGAGCAAAAAATTCAGAGATTTCGAACATAACCCCAACGAGGTAACAAAAATAACTTTACCTTTTATCAAAGAGTTAGCGCTCAATCTTAACAAACTTAATAAGCGTAAGCTCTCTCATAAAATCACTGCAAAATACACCCTTTGGCAACGTCTCAAAAACAGGATAGTTTTTCTCCTCTCCCGCCCATAGTTATTCTCCGACGCAAAATCAAGACATAAAAAATATTTTTTTCTCCTGCTTGCAAAGCTCAAAAACAGCTACCATATAGCAGTTAGAAACACTTTAATAAAAGGAGAAAGAAAATGTCACACTTAATGTTGAGAAAAAACGAAATTGAACCGCGTACAAACGATGTTTGGGGGCTTCAATCGGACATAAACCGTCTTTTCGATGCTTTTATGAGCCCGTTCGAAGGTTATGAAACCAAAACCTCTTTGTCGCCAAAACTCGATATTGCCGAGCTGAAAGATAAGTTCGAAATAAAAGCTGAACTACCCGGTATTGACGAAAAAGACATCAACCTTTCGGTTGACAATGGACTTTTGACCATAAGCGGCGAAAAAAGAACCCAAACTGAGGACAAAAACAAAGGCTACTATCTGCAAGAATGTTCTTATGGCAGCTTCAGCCGTTCCATTCGCCTGCCCGAAAATATTGCCGACGACAAAATTGCCGCCAACTTCAACAAAGGCGTGTTGACTGTTGATATGCCGAAAAAAGAACCCTCTCTCGCCAAAACGAGAAAAATAGCCATAACATCAAAATAGGCAACTCGAAAAACAAAATAAAGCGCTCAAAATCAAAGGTTTTGGGCGCTTTTTTAATATCAGTAAAAATCTCTTGGGATATTTTTCGTTTTCTGTTGACTTTTGCGCTGGAAAATCACCTATTATCAAACAGTTCAACCGCAAAGAAGAAATTTTATGATTAGCAGAAACACCTATTTGCGCATTTTTTCGTTTGGCGCCGTTATTTTTGAGCTGATATTGCTTGTCTGCTGCGTTTCGCCGACCAACCGCGAAATAATCACCCGCCACTTTGATGCCGAGCAAAAAAGCCCTTTGGCAGCGGTCAAAATTTCTGTTGACTATCCTGTTTCCGGTCCGCAAAAGGCAATAAAGAACATTCAAAAAGATATATTGAAAAATTTACAAGCAAAAACAACAGACAACAGCACAGACTTGACTCAAATTCTCAACGATAACTCCAAACAAAAACACAAATTTATCGCCAAGCAAAATTCCTCTGACGACAGCATTCACTACCAGGCGGAACTCTCCGAAATCGTTGCCCAAAAGGCAGAAACCGACAATTTTATCACCTTTGTTTATCAGTCCTATTCCTACGACGGCGGCGCCCATGGCTCAACAGCAACAAAAATGCTGACCTATCGCAAAACCGACGGCAAAAAAATCAATTCTGACATTTTGGTTCCCAATCTGCCCGCAGATTTCAAACAGCTTTTGGCACAAGGTTTAAAGGCCTATTTTTCCTCTTTTGGCGAGAATGTCGAGATTTTTGGTGAGTTTAATTTGAACAACCTTCCTCTGCCGCAAAGCGAGCCATTTTTGACCGAGCAGGGCGTTGGCTTTTGTTATGCGCAATACGAAATTGCGCCATATTCGAGCGGACAGCCGGCTTTCATAATTCCTTATCACCTGATAAAGCCCTATCTTTCAAAAGAAACGCTTAAACTAATTCCGGTTTATGACCAAAACGCTTCCGTTTTGCCCTATAACGTCAGTCTAAAAACCTTATAAACAGCAATCTTGGCAGTTTTTTCCCTTTTCGAGCTGGATATTGCAATGTGCGATTCCGTACTTTTCTTTCATCAGCTCGGCAATTTTCGCAGCAATCTCCAAATCGGCCGAAACGACATGACACTCCAGCGCAACCTCGTGTTCGTCAATCCGCCACAGGTGAATGTGGTGCACATCATCGACATTTTCGAGCGCGGTGATAGAATTTTTCACCTCCTCAAGCTCAACATCGTCCGGCGCGGCATTCATTAGCACCTTTACCACCTCGGGAAAAGACACCACAGCCTGAAAAATCATATATCCTGCAATACAAAGGGCAATCACGCCGTCCAATCGATAAACCCCCAGCCACAGCACAAAAATGCCGGAAACAATCACCCCCAGCGAGCCGAAAGCATCTGCCAAGTTGTGCACAAAGAGCATTTTCATATTTGTATTATGGTGTGCCTCGTGGTGCGAAATTTTTGCGGTTGCGGCATCAATTACAAGCGCCAGTAATGAAATCCAAATAATCATAACCCCATCGATTCTTTGCGGCGACCAAAGGCGCTCCACCCCTTCGACCACAAGATAAACACCGGAAACAAACAGCAGCACAAGGTTTGCAAAAGCGCCGATTGTCTCTGCCCGCCCAAAGCCATAAGAAAACTTTTCAGTGGCTTTTCTTCTGCCTATTTTAAAAGCAATGCAGGCAATCAAAATCGAAAGTGCGTCCGAAGTATTGTGCAAAGCATCGGCAACAAGAGCCATACTGGCAGACAAAATGCCGCCGACCAGCTCAACAAAAGAAAGAGCGATATTGATGGCAAAAGATAGCATTAGCAACGAAACCGACTTTTCGCTCACATTATTATGATGATGGTGGTGATTTTTCATCTTATTCCTCAAAATTTTTCATACACAATCAGACTATGCTCAAAATCCCCAAAGTCAAGGCAAAAATAAAATAACAAGTCATCCCTCCAAAAACGCCAGTTTTTGGTCAAGGGATCTTCGACTTTTTTTATTTTCACTAAAAGCGGAAGATTGCTGGACGTTTTTCTAAAGCGAAAAACGAGCGATGACAAGTTATACAAGAGTCATCCCTCCAAAAACGTCAGTTTTTGGTCAAGGGATCTTCGACTTTTTTTGTTTTCAATAAAAGCGGAAGATCGCTGGACGTTTTTCTAAAGCGAAAAACGAGCGATGACAAGTTATACAAAAGCGGTAGATGCCCTGAATTTTTCGTTGTCACGAAAAATAGGCATGACATTTATTTAGCAAATACTTAACAAAGCCTTAATTTATCTGGCGATTCTGGCAATTTAGAAAAATAAGTAACATTTTTCCCCAACAAAAAAATGCCGCAAAATCAAAGCACAAAAATTTTATCAAAATAAAACGGATTAAAATAATAATTTTTAATTGACACCAAAGATTTTAAAATTATGATTAAACGCGTATATTGTATACAATAATTTTTATAGGAGATGTTTAATGACAACAAACAAGCGCAGAACAGCCTTGTACAGCAGTGCAAGCAAAATCTGCAAAACAAGTTTAGGTCTGTACGTCTTTGCTACGATTCTATCAGCTCCGGCTATGGCAGCAGTTGTGCCAACATATGCTGACCAAACAGCCATGGAGGCAGCTGGAATAACAGGAGCAACGGCGTTTCAGATTACTAATTCTACCGGTGCGTTCGAAACCGTAATTGAATCCGGCGATATTACATCTACAATTTGGAACGAAGCAAGTGGCGGCGGTACCAAGGTTGTTAATACTGGTACAGATATGAAAGCCTTTACTGGTGTTCACTCTGATGGTTCTAGAACTTTTGTATCAAGCTATGCTACTACGACCGATCCTGATGATCCTACCAAAAGATATGGTACCCGCTTGTATATGACCACAGAAGGCGCATATCTCGCAACCGGAAATAGTGCAGATGCTGTGTTCAACTCTAGCAATCTAATCACAACCAAAGGCGAAGTTAATTCTGCTATTGAAGATCTTGCTTTGGGCAGCCTCGATGATGTTGTTGTTGCTAATTTTGATGAAGAAGCTGCTGACGCAACAATCGTTGGCGCTATCAACCAATTGGACATAAATGTTGGCTCTAATACAGCAGCAATTGATACCAAATTGAATAGCGCAACATTCAATGCCTTCACAGGCACAGTATATACCAAGGATGAAACATATTCTACAGCTACAATTAATGAAAAATTGGATGCTAAATTGAATAGTGCTACATTCAATGACTTTACTGGTACAGTATATACCAAGGATGAAACATATTCTACAGCTACAATTAATGAAAAATTGGATGCTAAATTGAATAGTGCTACATTCAATGACTTTACTGGTACAGTATATACCAAGGATGAA
>JAGCFG010000085.1 GCA_017650255.1 Alphaproteobacteria bacterium
AAAACATTTTTTATGCATCAAAGATGCAACAAATGTTTGCAAAATTGTTTTTTTGTGCTATAATTAGACAAAACGGGTACAACGGAGTGTAGAATGAGAGAATCCGAAGATAAAAAAGAAAAAAAAGAGGTTGAGTCCCGCTGGAAAAGGTGGGGCAAACGTGTTGCCCTGTGGGGAGCAATCACTCTTAATGTGCTTTTGAAAGGCAAAGATATAAAAGCCCAAACACCAGTTGTTAAAGACGCAAAACAACAAAATTCTGAAGTTTCCGTTACACCCAAAAGCACCAAAGCTGATACGGTAGTTTTTGGGAGTGCACTCTCAAGAGATGAGATGCTGCTTAATCAGGCTGTTGCAGATTTGTCCGACAATCCGGAGTTTGTAGCAAGCCTTTTGGAGGAAAGAGGGCTTAATACTTTGGATAATTTTAATTTTAAGGGAATGGATTTATCTGCTGAGGAAATTCAATGTATTATAAATGACGGGCCTATGTCATTAAGGATGAAGAAAAACAAAGGTAAATTCAGTTATAAAAATAGTGACGGATATCACTGTGCTGCTTATGCTTTTGCTGTTATTGAAGATGCTGCGGGGTTTCACCCGGGGGTTAGTTATGCTTATCAGGCTGCCAATGTTTTGGCAAAAAAAACAAGTTTTACAGAAATTCCTACAGGTGATGATTATGGGAAATTGCCGTCATTTGACGATATGACTGTTGTTGTCCAGGATAGAAACGAAAAAGATTTGAAACATGTTTATGCCGGACACATATTGTTGATAGAGACCAGAGACGGAGTGAAAGCCCAGGATTCCGGAAAAAACGGACCTAAAGGTCTTCCTAAAGACACAAGAAGAAACAGTTATTCACATTATGGAAAAAAACTTAGAGCTTTTGTTCCGAGCGACGGGCATGTCAAGGAAGTGCTTTTGGTAAGACTGGTAGAAGAAGATCGTTGTACAGTCAAAATTGACAGTGTGGTTAAAGCATACATTTTTGACAATCCGCAGATTGCAAAGCAATATGGTATTACGAATCTGGAAGCATTGAAGAATCCTAAGATAAAAAATTTGAAGGCACAAATTACGGTAAGAAAGCAACAACAGGAAAATGATGCCGATGTAAATATGCAAAAAACTGCCGCCGGAGAACAGGATACTTATGCGGCTTATTCAGACGGAAACAACATTTTTCTGGTTAAAAATAATCCGAAGAGTACTGTCAATAAGGCGCCGAGAAAAGAGTTTATTGAGCATAGAGGCAATAGTTTAAGTAAATATATACATAAAATCAGAAGCAATCAAAATCAGGCTTAAATTAATTTGGCTTTACAATATTTGAAAAAGAGTTATATTACCTAAAAAGTCATTTTTTAGGAGTGTGTTTTAATGAAAAAATTATTGAATTATGTTAAATCTGGAAAAGGCTGCGGAATTATGTGGCTTTTGGTTTTTACATTGTTTGTTTCTGCTTTTATGGGCGTCGGTGTTAAAATTTTGGGAAACGAGTTTGTGCCGACGTTGCAAAATGTTGCAGACAAGCTTCTGCCGATAAAAACTGAAAACGGCGTTATTGTGGAGCCGGAAAATACAGTAAAATCATTTGCTCTTGAGGTCAATGGGCAAGCGCTTTTCCCGATTGTATTGGACACAACAGTTGATACGATTGATACATCTGGTTTGCAACCAGGGATTTATATCTCTAAAAAATCACTTTATGCCGTGGGTCAGAGTGAGACAAGAGTTTTGAATTTTAGTCAAAATATGGATTTGCCAAGCGGAGATTATGCTGATTTATTCAAAAAATTTGCAACATATACAGCACTTATTGTGGCAGGCACCATGTTCTTTGTTATGGCAATTGTATATTTGCTCATTGTTGCTTTTTGCGCTCTTTGCTCTCAATTGTTGACAAAGATGATGAAAAATACTTGGACCTTTGCGCCTTTGATGAGGCTCAATACCATGACTTTTATAGCATCTTCTCTGGTGCTTTTTGTAGTGGCACTGTTCGGATATAATTCTTCTTTTACGGTTACGATTGTAGCGACCTTACTTTTGGATTATATTGTTATCAAAAGTATTAATGCGGAAAGTGCAAAGCCCGATAGTAAAAATAAAATCTAGAATTTTAAGCGGCGGCATTATAACCGCCGCTTTTTTTATAACCAGACTAAGCTTTTGTTTGAGGAAGATAAAAATATTCCATCAGAGAAAGTGCGCCGTAGACAATTACATAGAGTCCCATTATTGCGCTTATGGTTAGTATGCCGATTAAGGGATAGGCCAAAATTAGAAACGAGAACAATACCCCAAATATGCCCATTGCCAGACTCCATACCCAGGGGAGAGAGAGTTGGTGCAATTTGTAGGCGCCAACGGATTGAATTATACCGGTTGCCAAGCACCATACCGCAAAAATTATCGGCAAAGTTGCTGCGGTTACTCCAAGGTTGGTTACAAAAATTATACCAATGAACATATCCAATATTCCGACAAAAAGTTCCCAGCCGGATTGAAATGAAAACGAAGTTACAATATAGCCTATTCCGGCAAAAATGAAGGCAATACCGATATAGAGAGCAAGGGCGATGAGGCTTGCCAGAGGGTTGAACAAAATGAACAGTCCCAGGACAATCATTATGATGCCGATGACCATGCGCCAAAAGCTTATTCTTTTTATGGTGTCTATAGTCATTATTTGTGTTTTTTCAGACATAATTTTCTCCTTTATAAATGATACTTCTTTTTAAATATAATCATTTATTTTTACAGTTTTAGGAGAAGAGAAAATTTTTTGATATATTGCTCTTAACATTTGTTAAAAGCCGTCAGGATCATATGGCTTGTGATAGTTGTTATCGGAATTGTAGTTATCTTGATAAGAGGAGCCATAATTTGAACCATAATTTTGGTTTGGATATTGCTGTTGCGGAGAATATTGCTGTTGTGGCGGATAGTGCGGTTGCTGAGGATATGGTGATTGTGACGGATATGAAGGCTGAGGTGGCGGTGGCAAATCAGGTACAACATTTTGTTTGTGCATATCTTCTATTTTTTTCATTTCGTAAATTGCACTTAGGATAGTATCACGAAACTCTCGCGGACGGTTAATATCATCAACATAAATACGGCTTTCGTCGTTGCCGACCTGAATAACAACATCGGCGGCGGCAAAAATGCGTTGAACAAAAGTTTGAAATATTTGAACGTCGTTGATTTTGGGAAGTGGTATGTCTTTTTCTCTAATATTGATAATACCGCGTCTGATATATACACGCTGATTGGTAACCGCGTATATTTTCAGGCGATTATCAATCCTTTTATATATATAAGGTATCAGCAGACATACACCGATTGACACAAGAACGGTTGTAAGCTTGACAATATGCCCCAGCCAGTGGACACTTATACCGTCGGCAGCACCTGAAATTACCGCCAAGAACATTAAAATAGCAATGGACATCAGCAACATGGGGAACACAAAAACCTTATAGCTGAAATGAACCTCAATCTTGACAAATTCATCCGGTCTCAGCACTAATGACATGGTTTGTTCCTCCCATAATATTATCTGATGTTATTTTATTACACTTTTTTTATTGACGCAATA
>JAGCFG010000011.1 GCA_017650255.1 Alphaproteobacteria bacterium
GTCAGCTTTTTTCTTGCTGTCTATGTCCTCTATATCGTATGTTAAGTGTGCGCCTTCATATGCATCTTTCATTTTAAATACAAAATTGTCATCGTCGGGGCCGTTTGCTTTTTTGTCTGCTCTACCGGCTTTTATTCTGTCAAAACGATATATTATCTCTCTTCTGAGGAGTTTTTCGCCCTCCAAACCCAAATCTATCATGGCATGATATAAGGCATCAATGACATCTTCTTCTTTTAATTGGGCCTTTTCAAGGTCGTTACGGCGAGCGACGCTGCTTTTTGTATTTTGCTTTAGGGATCCGGCATAAGGATCGTCTTCTTTTGAAGTTTCGCGTTGATAATGTTTCAACTGCTCAACCGTCAGTGTGCCAGGACCTCTTTGATATATTATGTCTTCAATTTCCTGAACATTCAAGGAGCCTTTTGATTGCGGCTCAGCTGCACCCATTCCTGTGTTAGAGGAGGGGGCTTGCGTTCTGTTTTCTGTTTCTGTTGCTTCAGTCATGGCCTTATTCCTATGTTGTTATATACTTATCTTAACACTAAATAAATATTTTGTCTATAATTTTCTTTAAATTTTCAATTTTCTTAAAAATTCACCTATTTTACTGTTCATGACCATTCCGGACAAGGGGGAAGGTTTAATCAAACCGAAAAAGCGAGGTTTAATTTTGTCAACTTCGATTGGGGCAAAAATAGCCGGATTGTTGCAAAGGGCTTCAAATGAGCCTTCCGGGTCTTTTTCGGCCACTTTGAAATAGTTATTTACAAGTCTTTCGGCATTGATTGGAAATTGCTTTTTTTGAATTTTTTGAATATATTTTTGAGCAATTTCGGCACGCAAACGATGTTCATTTAGGATTTCTTCTTCAATTTTGCGGTGCTCAAACTCTAAAAAGCGTTTTTCAAAAGCAATCTCGCAACCTTCAATTTCGAAAAGTATTTCTACATATGAAACGACTGCCATTTGTAAAATTTCGTCGGTACAGTCTTCGGCAAAATCCAAAAGTTCTTCGTCACTGGCATTAGGGGCAATTTTTCCGACTTCTTCCGGATAGGCTTCAAACAAAATATCCCATCCTTGCAGGACGTCCACATTGATGATGCATCCCAGACTTTGTGTGTATTTCGGATATAAATTTTCTGGACTTATGTGAAAAGTTGGAGGAGTTAAGTTTTTATCGGTGGCAATTTGGGTTATTGTGTTTGTAAAGTCGCAATAGGCGTTATAAAGCTTTTGTTCCGATAATTCAAGCGAATCGACGACTTCTGCCTTGCTTGCATTTGGGGCAAGAGGTTTGGGTTCCGGTTCATCCAGCATAGTGCGATTTTTTTCTTTTTCGTCGTCGATATTAGCCAATTCTGCCTGAATGAAATTGTCAAGCAAATCACTGAATTCTTTGTCTGGGTTTTCGTTACTGTTGCTCATTGTTGTCCTCGTATAAAAGAAGATTGGATTCGATTTGTTTGTTTTTTGGATTGTAAGTAATAATTCTGTCCGGTAACTCACCACCGCTTATGAGAATATGCAAGAGTTTATCGTTGGATTCTATTTGTTTTATGGTGGAACCTGCAGGTTGAGAAAGGTTGCTGACAGGCGGTTGGTGTGTTTTCATAAAAGCTTTTTTGGTCAGACATCCAAGCAATAGGATGCAAGCTCCTACCAAGAGAAATGTGAATATAAACACGATAATTTTTATTATGCGTAACTGGTTCATATTTTATATCCTTGCATTTTCTTACACAAATGTTATTCTATCATAAAACAAATTTTATTTATAAAGTATGAACAAAACAGATAACAATATATATTTTTCAAGAACTGCTACCGAAAAAGATGCGGGAATGCGGCTTGATAAGTTTTTGAGTCTGGAATTGCCTGATTTTTCAAGGTCTATGCTGCAAAAATTGGTGCTGTCTGGTAATGTATCGTTGGATGAAAATGTTATCAGCGAAAATGATTTTAGGGTTAGGGTTGGTGACAGTTTTTGTGTTGTTGTGCCACAGCCGGAGGAGGCAGATCCGCAACCGGAGAATATTCCACTTGACATTGTGTATGAAGATAACGATTTGATAGTAGTCAATAAACCGGCAGGGATGACAGTGCATCCGGCGAGTGGTGCGTGGAACGGAACATTGGTTAATGCACTTCTTTTTCACTGCAAGGACAATTTGTCGGGTATAGGCGGAGTTAAACGTCCGGGGATTGTGCATCGCATAGATAAGGATACAAGCGGTTTGTTGGTGGTGGCAAAAAATGATTTGGCTCACAAAAAACTTTCGGAACAATTTGTAAAACACAGCATTGAGCGGACATATTATGCGGTTGTTTACGGACAACCCAATCCTTTGAACGGCACAATAGAAGGCAATATCGCACGCAGCAAGTTCGATCGCAAAAAAATGGCGTTAGTAAAAGAGGGGGGGAAAACCGCAATTACGCATTATCAGACACTTTGTTCATATAAAGGAATCGTCAGTTTGGTAAAATGTAATCTGGAGACGGGCAGAACTCATCAGATTAGAGTCCATTTATCCTCAATAGGCTGCAATCTGGTAGGTGATAAGGTTTATGAAAAATCCGGAAAAACCCAGATAAAAGGTTGTGATTTTGAAATCAAAAGTTTTATAAACAGTTTTCCGAGACAGGCTTTGCATGCAGCCTCGCTCGGTTTTGAACACCCGAGAGACGGGCGTTTTTTACAATTTGAAGTTAAAATTCCCGAGGACATGCAAGAGATTTTTGAGCGTTGTGATTTGAAAATTTTGCCTAGCTTAAAAAACTAAAAAACATAAAAATTTGCTTCTACTGATGGCTAAAGTTTGAACCATAACAGGAGCTGATTATTATGGATAATGAAGTATCTTTTGAGGCTGAAGAATTTTCCCCTGATGTTAATTTGTCGCGATATTTGCAAAATATCAGGCGTTTTCCTATTTTGTCACCGGAGGAAGAATATAATCTGGCGACAGAATATGTGAAAACCAAAGATGCAAAGATTTCGTACAAGCTTATTACCTCGCATTTGCGTTTGGTGGTTAAAGTTGTTTCAAAATTCAGGGGGTATGGACTGCCGATGTCGGAGATGATATCGGAGGGGAATATAGGACTTTTGTATGCAGTAGATAAATTTGATCCGGAAAAGGGTTTTAGGTTTTCTACCTATGCATTGTGGTGGATAAAGGCTTCAGTGCAGAAATATGTTTTGAATTCTTGGTCGTTGGTAAAAATCGGTACTACTGCGGCGCAGAAAAAACTTTTCTTTAATCTGCGTAAAGTTAAAAATCGTTTGAATCTCAGTGATGATAGGGATTTGTCGCATGATGTTTTGAAAAATATTGCACAATCTTTGGATGTGAGTGTGCAAGAAGTTACGGACATGAATATGCGCTTGAAATCTCATGATGGATCTCTGAATGTGGTGGTGGACAGCGATAGTGAAAGCGGAAAGGAGTTGCTTGATTTTATTGCTGACGGCAAACCCAACCAGGAGGAAGTTTTTGTACGCAGTGAAATTATGGCGCAACGAAGACGATTGTTCAGCAAGGCACTTTGCTGTTTGAATGAAAGAGAAAAGGATATTTTGTTCAAAAGACGGATGCTGGAAAAATCTATTACTTTGGATGACTTGAGTAAATATTATGCCATATCCAAGGAAAGGGTAAGGCAGATAGAACTGAACTCTATAAGAAAAATCAGAAATAATATTATGCAATAGAAAATGGAGGAGAACAGTGTCAAAAGAACCAAAATTGCAAATGATGCGCGGAGGAATTTCTAATGAACTTAGAGAACCGGAATATGCTGCAACTGCTTGTATGTATGATGATATTACGGGATTGGTCAGCTATTATTTGTTTGAAGACAGGCTGCAAACGGCGATTTATTATGAAAGCCATAAGGATATCAGACTAAGACGGAATAAAATTGCGGTGTTGGCGATTAATGTTGATAATTTGAATTTTTTTGACAGTCCGGAAACAGTAATCAGAGAGCTTGCCGCAAGGATGAAAATTTATTTGCCGGCAAATTATACTGTGGCCAGAGGTATCAGATATACTTTTTGGGTGATGATGCCAAATTTGCAGTCGATAGAAGAAGTAGAAATGGAATTGGCTCGTTTTCGCACACTTTTTCGTACTCCACTAAAAAGCAATGAGCGAATTTTGACGAGTATCGGTGTCAGTCTTTATGAAGGCGAAGATGCAAAGGCAAAAGAGTTGGTCGAAAAGGCAATTATAGCCCTGCAAAGAGCACAATCACAAGGTGAAAATAATATGCTTTTTTATAGTCAAAACTAGCTGAATAAAGGCAAACCTTTTCGCAATATTTTTTGTGCTTTCGGGGTGTAAGTGCCATCTTTTTTGTGGATGATTACTGGAGGCAAAATGCGGCTCGGAGTATTTATACCTTTTTGGGCACAGACAATAACGCGTTTGGCGTTTTGGCCGATTTTGGAACACAGTGGAACAATGGTTATGTTGCCGCAGTGCCCAAAGAGCGAGGATAGAATTTCTTCTATTGCCTCGGCTCGGTTGATTATATAAATTTTTCCCTTGGGGCGCAGGCATTTAAGCGATAGTTGCAACCATTGGAAAAGTGTAATGCTATCAAGATTATGCGCAGTTGATTTGCTTTTGTTAGGGGAGGGCATATCGTTTGTGGCATAAGGCGGATTGGTTATAACATGATCATATTGTCCAAAATATGAAGTGTCGAGTTTTTTGAAGTCGCAATTTATAAATTGGAGATTTATAAAATTGTTGGCTTTTGCGCTCATGGAGGAAAGTTCTGCCAGTTCGGGCTGAATTTCTATTCCGGTGATGGCGATGTTGGGAAAACGGTGTGCAAGGCACAGCGAAATTGCTCCAGTGCCGGAACCGATGTCGAGAATTTTTTCTTTGGATTTTACTTTTTCTATTGCAGATGACAAAATTACGGCATCACTTGAAGCGCGATAACCATTTGTAGGCTGAAGAATTTTTATTTGCTTGTCGAGCAGATAGTCGTTGGTATATGAGAGCATATATGACCTATTTGATTGTTTCTATATAGCTTCCGACAATGTTTAAACTTTGAGTTTCGGATATGTCGGAATTGTGTAGATTAAGTTTGTTTTTGCAATAGCTTAAAATTTCTCTTGAAGTTTGCCATTTGTCTTTGGCCGAAAGCTTGTCTGCGGCTTTCAAGTCATAGGCGCGGCTCAGCATGCAAGAATTTAGTTGTCCTCTGTCAGTTTGAGGGGTTTTGTCCTCGGTGGTTGCGGCGCAAGATGCACATAAAAGTATTGAGGTTGCGATAAAAAGTTTTTTCAACATGGTAAGTTCTCCTTTTTTGGGAGAATTATAATAGCAAAAGATTAAAGTTTGATAAACGATTTTATTCTTCGATGTAGTGGCTATAATCGGCCAAATCCCAGTTGATGCCGCTTTTGATGATTTTTGCGGGAACGCCGCCGATGAGGACATTAGGAATATCGAAACGTTTGTTTACCAAAGACATGGCGCCGACAACGGTGTTTTGTGCCAGATAAGTTCTTTTCAGCAAAACTGCGCGCGCTCCCACCCAAACGTGGTCTTCAAGAACGATGTCACCTGGTTCGTTAAGCGGTTGACCGGTATATTCGTTTATTAAAGTATGTCCGTCTCCACAGCGCAACAGGCAATCGGCGGAGATTATGCAGTCATTACCGATGATGATTTTTGTGCCGGGTTTTTCTTTGGCAATAAATGTGGCGCTGTAGTTGATGTAGCAATTTCTGCCTATATCAATGGCGCAGCCGTCGGCTATGTAAAAAGAGACTTTGACCAAACGTGTTTTTTTAGAAGAGCGAATGATAAAAGAATTGTTGTCGCCGACAAGTGCCAATTTGCAGTCGATAAAGCTGATAGGCAGTTCAATTACTACGTTATTATTGTTGCCGTTTATGCTGATTTCCAATCCGTCAAGTCCTTCCGGCGGCAAAGAGTATTCTCTGCCGTTTTCGACGATGGTTACATTGTTGTTGGCGCCCCAAATTCTGAAAGATTCGTTCATAAGTTTTTCCTAAAATAAAAGAAGTTTAGCAAGTCCCAAAAAGATGAAATACCCACCAGAATCGGTGCAGGCAATCAAAAATACGCCGGAAGATATTGCGGGGTCGATTTTGAGTTTGTTTAAGGTGAGCGGAATTAAAATTCCTGCAAGGCTTGCCACGGTCAAGTTGCAAAGCATTGCCAAGGCGATGATATAGCTTATTTTTGTATATTCTGGCATCCAAAAATATACGGCAAGTCCTATCATTATGGCAAAAAGTGTTCCGTTGCAGAGACCGACCATAAACTCTTTGCCGACCATTCGCAAAGCATTGCGCGAGTTTAGTTCTTTTGTGGCAAGAGATCTGACAACCACCGCCAAAGTTTGTTGTCCGGTTGTTCCGCCCATTGAGGCAACAATCGGCATTAGAACAGCCAGAATCGAGAGCTGAGCAATTATTTCTTGAAAACCGCCGACTACCGAAGCTGCAGCGATGGTGGCAAACAAATTGGTTATCAGCCAAATTGAGCGTGATTTGAAAATGTCGAAAACCGAGCGATAAACATCGTTGCTTTCGGCACCGGCAATACCCATAATATCTTCATTGGCTTCTTGGTGGATAATCTCTAGGACATCGTCTACATTGATTACGCCGATAAGGCGTCCTTTGGCGTCGACTACCATTGCGGACATCCAGCCATATTCGCGGAACATGTGGGCAACTTCTTCTTGGTCGGTTTCTACCCCAATTGGCACAATTTCGCCGTCCATAACAGAGCTTAAGACTTCGGTCTGTTTGGCACGCAAAAGCTTGTCCAAAGTAATTTCGCCGGTGGGGCGCAGAGTTTTTTCGTCAACCAAAAAAATGGTATAAAATTCGTCTGGCAAGTCGTCGCTTGTGAGTAAAAACTTTTTTGCTTCTTTTACGGTCCAATTGTCGGGCATTTTGACAAAGTCGCGCGACATAATACGACCAGCCGACTCTTCGGGATAGTTCAAAGAGGACTGAACTTGATATTGCAATTCGGGATTTAAGTGTTGGATAATGTTCTGTTGTTCTTCATTATCCAAATTTTCCAAAACTTCTACGGCATCGTCGGAATCAAGTTCGTTAACAATGTTGACAATTTGTTGTTCATCTAGGCTCTCTAATACCTGTTCTTGGACGACTTCGTTCAATTCAGGGATTACTGCCGGGTCAATTCTGTCGCCAATCAGGCTGACCAGTTTGCGGCGGTGTCCGATGTCCAAAACCTCGATTAATTTTGCCAGGTCATATTCATCAAGTCCGGCAATATTCTTTTTTACGTGTGCATCATCATTTTCGTTCAAGCCAATAATGATTGATTTGACGAACTTAGGACCAAGCCCAAGATAATTGGCCTTGTCTTCAAGTTTTTTTTGTTGTTTTGATTTTTTGCGAGAAAAATATTGGCTTTTGAGTAAGGGAGTCTTTTTTTTGCTTGTCTTTTTCATAACATCCTCCCCTAAAAAATGCCGACGTTGACAAATAAAATGGTGCGGCTGAGAAGACTTGAACTTCCAAGAGCTTAGCTCATAACGACCTCAACGTTACGCGTTTACCAATTTCGCCACAGCCGCATCTCTAAAAAACAAGACACAAATAGCGCATTTAAAAAAAATAATCAAGCATTTTCGTAAAAATGTTGAATAAAAATAAAACCCTTGAAATATCAAGGGTTTGACGTGGTAGCGAGGGTCGGATTATTCCGTTTCACTCCATTCACTGCGCTCATCAGCAAGCTGACCGTCGTTCTAAAGCTTGCCTTTCTCCTTTGGCATCTAATTTCGCTGCGGTTGCAAAAGCTGCCCTAGCTCAATAAGATGTTCCAAAGAGCTTGCAGATAAAAACAACCGGAGTATCGGTTGTTTTTACTTAGCGCTTGTAGTCGAACCAACTTCTCGTTGGTTCTCATCCGACCGCTATGTAAAACAAAAAAACGTCCTTTTCAGGACGTTTTTCTTACTGGTAGCGAGGGTCGGATTCGAACCAACGACACGCGGATTATGATTCCGCTGCTCTAACCAACTGAGCTACCCCGCCACAATAGCTGCATACTACTTAATGATATTTTCCGCACTTGTCAAGATTTTTTTTATAGTCGTGATAACTTTTTGTTGGTGCAGAAAAATTAAAGCGGAACAGTGAATTTGTTCCGCTTTTTTGCTTCTTTTAAGCAGCAATGGTTACATAATTGATAAAATCACTTAATTTCATGCAGGCAATTTCTTCAGGTTCTTCTTTTAAGTAAATTCCCAGTTCGTGTTCGATAGCCACGGACAATTCTGTAATTTTTAAGGCGGTGATAAAGCTGTTGTCATCCAAGTTGCTGCCGCCAAAAATTTCGCAGATGGTTTCTTTATCGTTAATTTGACGCATGGAAATGTCATCAATTGCCCTGATAATACTGCAAATTTTGTCTTTTACATACTCTTTATCCATAGGAAAATAATTTTGTTAAACAATATTCTAAAATAATAGTAAAGTTAGTACAGTTTAGAATATTTTTTTCCTAGCGGGTTTAAAAATTACCTTTATTCACAAAAAAAACGACCGAAAAGTCGGTCGTTGCGTTGTTTTAGTTTTTAGTGCCCTTGGCAGATTGTGCATCAATCTTTCCAATGAGGAAGAGTTCCATTTTCATCAGCGTCATGTCCAACATGTCAAGTCGCTCGTTGGTGCAAAGTGAGATGCCGAATTCTGACTCCAAATTGTCGCAGAATTCATAGTAAGTCCAAACATCGTCGTCATTTGTGGGATCATTGTTGCTGAAGATGGATTCAATCTTTGTGCCGCCCCAAATTTTGTTGGTGGAACTTTTGGTCACGTTTGCGATAATCGACATGATTTTATCGCGATTTTTCCGAATGTCTGTTTTTGTTTTTGCCATAAGCTAAAGTTTTGAGTTTATAATTTTAAAATAATAAGGTTCGTGAGTGTGAAAATATCAGGCAAAATCAAACTTGTCCAATGTTTTTTTGAGAGAGTATAAAAAATGCGGATAACCTGAAAAGGTTAACCGCATTGTATCATTGTTTGGATCTGAGAATGAAATCAGCCAGTTCACTCAGACACATCCGGAGGACGTTGTCGTGCTCATCTTCGCTGATGGCAATACCGAATTCTTCGGCAAGGGCTGCAAGAAACGCACTCACTTCGGTATCGTTGTCGGTGTTCACCAAGTCGCAAATGCGATCGGTGGCGTCGATGTATACCGACATTCTGACTGCGCCTACGCTCCGAACCGTGTCAGCAATGCGTTGCATGTCTCTTTCCTTGAGCTTTCGCTCTAAGAAGGCGACAAATTCCTGGACCGGCATTTTGAGAATCATATCTTTCTCGTGTTGAGACATGGTGATTCCAAAACGCTCAGCAAGGTAGATGTCCACGTCTGTGAGCAACATCCGTAAATTTTTGAACAAATCGCCCATTGAATCTTTCTCAGATACCTGAGA
>JAGCFG010000086.1 GCA_017650255.1 Alphaproteobacteria bacterium
CCAAAAATTAAAAAAGAAATTAAGCAAATTGCATGGTAGTATAAATAAAAGAATAGATAACATTGTTAGCAAAATAAAACCGTTGGCAAAACTCAAACAAAATATTATTCAAGATTTTGCAAGACAGAATAAAGATTGCAATAACTAGCAAAAAATAGTTCGAATCCCAACTTGACTAACAAAAAAAACTCCCCATAAAGAGGAGTTTTTTTATTGGTGAGCCCGGCGGGATTCGAACCCACGACCCTTTGATTAAAAGTCAAATGCTCTACCAACTGAGCTACGGGCCCTCACTTAATAACGAAGTGTTGTATAATCTATAAAAATAAGTTCGTCAACAAAAAAAATAAAAAATGCAAAAAATAGTTTATTTGTTAATAATTATGTGTTATCATAACCGCAAAATTGATGTTAAAAACAAAAAATTGTGAGGTCATATAAATGTCTAAAACCAACGAAAGCAAGCATTCCGGCAACTATGATATGCTCCAAAATGCCGCGGGAGAAATTTTGATAATTATAGAATATCGCGAAGGCGGACCGGAAAATCCGCGCCTGTTGTACGATGGTGGTGATAAAGCTCTTTTATATCGCAGCAGAGAAAGCGCTCTGATGCTAAACAATATCCACGAAAAAGCTCGCGCCCCGCTCAAAGCTGTGAACGAGGTCTTAATTGCCGAGATAGAAGATGACGATGTCGCCAGAGAATACAAGGTTCCGACACGACTGGTTCACAATCTTCAAGACCTTTGTGATAAAAAATAAAAATAAACCAAAAAACTACAAGGGCTAAAATGCCCTTGTTTTTGATTATGCAGGGTGTTAGATGTCGGTTAATTTCATATTTTTACTGCTGTTTGCCGGTTTGTTTTCGTTTCTTCTGCCACAAAAACGTTTAAAATTTTTGTGGTCTGTGTTTTTGTTTGCCGTTATCGGCTATGCTCTTTTTTCCATATCAATGCCATATACCGGAAAAGAGCTCGTATTTCTCTGGAAAGCAATTCCTAACCTTCCGGTTCCGATTGTTTTTAACCCATGGTTGAGCGGCTCAACAGGTGTTTATGGGGTTTTGTTGCTCACCGCCTTGGCAATATATTACAATATTATTTCCCAAAATGAAGAATTTTCAAACTCCCTGAACGGATTGATAATATTTAACAGTATATTTATCATTATGGCCTTTTGTTCCGCCAACTACATACAGCTTCTCGCCGCCGTCGGAATGGCCGATGTTATTGTCTATGGCATAATCAACAATTTGGAGGCCAAAAGATACTATATATATGGTAATTTCGTGGCAGATTTTATGCTTATGAGCATATTGGCGCTTGTTCTTGCTCAACAGGGAAAAGTTGATATTGCCAATTTGGAAGAATACACAAAAACATGGCATCATCGTGATTTTATAGCAATCATCTTGCTTATAGCCGTGTTTATAAAATCGGGATTCGCTTTTTTTCATACCGCATATCAAAAAATGGCATCTCTCAGTTTTACCAGGCTTAACTTTATTTTGTTTGCCAGCACACCGCTTATGGGCATTACAATTTTGTTGCTGCTCAACAATATATTAAACATTTCAAAATTTTCATATCCTATTTTTGTCATTGGTGTATTTACGAGTCTGTGTTGGGGATTCATCGGCTGCTTGACATCAGACGACATAAAGCGCAAGGCAATATATAATGCTATGATGTTTTGGGGACTTGCTTTTGCCGGAGTTGTAATGTTCCCCGACTTTTCAATGCGTAAATTTCTTGTGTTTTTAATTTCTGCCTTTTTGTTCAATGTTTCTCTTCAAATTGTTTGCAAATCAGCAGAGCAGAAACGCATATCCCAAATATACAATTTTTACAAATTTCCGCAGATTATATTTGTAATAAATATGGCCGCAAGCTGTTTATATGCCTTGAGTTGGCTTGTTTTCTCATACGGAAATTTATATCTTTGCATCTATGGTTTGGTGCTGATTTTGTTAACAGGCGCAACCATAGCCTCAGAAATATATTTAGGTATTGATAAAACGCGCCAAAACCAAAGATTAATAACTTTAATGCTTATGGCATTGCCGATTTTTGCAACTTTTGCAATTTCCATAATCAAAAATGACAATATCGTGCATTTTTACGTTTATGCCGCAGCAATATTATCTGCTTTTGTACTTTTGTTTTTAACATGGCCGTTACGCTTTTTGCAAAAAACATACCAAATAAACTTTTTCCAAAAGTCAGACATTATAAACGCAACTTATACGACACTCATCGCAATTCCTGTCCAAACAATAGGGCGGGGGCTCAGAGTCGCTGTAGATTTTATTTTTCTTGAAAGAACGTTGATTGCCTCAATTAAAAATTCGATTCGTTGCTGTATCTTTATATTCAAAGTGATACATAGCAGCGGCATATGGGGGAAAATATTTTTCATAATACTCGGAGCAGCTGTTTTTACTGCTGTTTACTATAATGGAGTTGTCAGATGATTGGGCAAACAAATATCTTTCTGCTTTTGATGATGCTAATCCCTTTTTTGGGTACCCTCTTTGCGCTTATATCAAAAGAAAATCCGTCAAAAAATACCAACAATGTTTTATCTGTGGGCATTTTTACCACTGTAATAAACCTAGCGGTCATATATATGGCTTTCCGGAGTATAGAAAATGTTGATGGAGACATAAGTTTTGTTACCAATATAAGCTGGCTTGAAACACCGAAAATAGAGTTTGTTTTCGGCGCTGACGTCTTTTCTCTTTTGCTGATTGCTGCTGTCCATTGCGCAATATTGCTCGGTTTTGTTGGTGTTCGCAGCAATACATATCGTCCAAAGACTTTGGTTGTATTTTCAATGCTGTTCTTGGGCACAATTACAAACTATCTTCTTTCATATGACTTGTTTTCTTTTTATATTTTCTTTGAAGCAATGCTCTTGCCATTGTTCATGTTAGTAGGTATTTTCGGCAACATCAGAAAACAGGACATTTTATATCGATTTTTCATATACAATCTTGCCGGCGCCGTATGTTTGTTTGCGGCATTATGCATATTATTCAATCAGCACAACGTTATCATACAATCAATAGGCGAGGCAGAAATAAGCTATAAATTGCAATTTTTTGTATGGGGTGCAATATTCATTGCATTTTTGTCGCGCATCCCGATTTGGCCGTTTCACTATTGGATTTCCTCAATAAACACCGCCTTGGACAATCCTCTTGTTTTTATAATTGCCAATCTCATGCCTTTGACGGGTGTTTATGGCCTTATACGCTTTTTCCCGCTTACTGCTCCAAATGTTATCAAACCGTATCTGATAGCACTTGAGACCATAAGCATAATATCAATGTTGGTCGTTGCTCTCATCGGTTACAGCAACAAAGACATAAGATATAAAATCTTTTCATATTCTACTGTTTGCTACATTCTGTACCTATTGGGAACTTTGCTTCCAACAGATACATTACTGACAAACATCGGTTTTTCGCTCTTTGCATGGATAATAATTGTTGCCGCTATAGAGATTATTCTGGCGCACCTGGACAAAGAAAAACAATGTAACAATTTACCCGAATGTGGCATCTTGTGCAACATAAAACGCACATCTTTCGCCTTGTCGTTTTTCATTTTGGCGGCGGTAGGAATGCCCCTGTCATCAATCTTCCTGAATAATATGCTCATCTTTGCCGGTTTATTAAAATTTAATCTCAAAATGACCATTTTCATAATGTTGGCAATGGTCTTGAGTTCTCTGAGTTTGTTGCAATATCTGTTCTATCTGCGCTATCCGCAAGCACAAAATCTCAACACTCAAGCTTGCGCAAGGGATATTTCTGCACCAGTATTTATATTATTGCTTTTGACTATGCTTTTGCTGTTTGTTTCGTTCATCAATCCGTCGTGGTATATAGGATAATTTAAGATGTTAAAAGAATATATAGCCTTATTTCCTGAGTTTTTGTTGTTTTTAGGCATAATATTTATGTCTTGTGTCCGTATATTCCGACGTAGCAACACCCCGAAAACATTTTATACGATAAGCAATTTTTTTATTATTTGTGCTGCCGTTTTCAGTGCAATTTTCTACAACCAAAATGTCGGTGGTTACTTGCACAATAACAACTTTACGAGTTTGTTCAAAGCTTTTACATATTTGTTCGTTTTGATATGGAATTATCTTTCGGTAAAACGGTTCTTAAGCAAAAACACTCCGAGCTTTGCTTTTTATTCTATAGTAATGTTCAATCTTTCGTGCTTGTTGCTTGCAATTTCATCGCTCAATTTATGGATTCTGTTTTTCAGTTTGTCTGCAAGTTTTCTATGCAACTACCCACTGATTCTAATAGAAGAAAAAAGCAGTGAAAAAATAATTTCTTTCAGATTTTTCTTGTTCAGTTTGCTGTTTGTCGGCGCCTTTGCCATTGGTATATTAATTTTCAACCAATATACAAATAACCTTGCATACAGCAATATCTCAGATATGTTGGAGCAGCAAAAAATCCCTCTGCCGATAAGTTATATCGCTATATCGCTTATATTTGCGTTTATGTTATTTATTATCGGCATCGCACCATTTCACTTTTGGTTTTCCGAAGCAGTAGAGGTCTCCATATTGCCGGTCGCCGGATATTTGACAATTATCCCAA
>JAGCFG010000087.1 GCA_017650255.1 Alphaproteobacteria bacterium
AACATCATCCTTCTTTGCCCGAAATACCCCATTTTCATCTTTTTGCTCCATGCCTGACAAAAATCTTTCAAATTCAAACTTATTTACATTCAAATTAGCTTTTATAAGCTTTCTCCCATCCTCATTATTCGAAAACAAAACATCACCGGCAAAATTATTTGCCCCGATGTTCAAATTCATATCTTTCATCAAAAATAATTTAGGATTGCTCTTTACGTTCGTCAAAAGTTTGAAAATTCCCAAAGGATAAGAAGGATTATAGTTCACATAAAAATCATGCAACATTTTAACCGTATCATCAGTCTGCACGCCAAGCTTGCCGTCAAACAAATAGTTATCATCTTGTTTGCTTATTTCCCCTTCATAATCAACACTCATGCTCCCAAGCTTAGATTCGCTTTTCATAGCAAAACGATCAAAATCACCCGTAAGAATACCGGAAGAAGAAAAATTTGGTAAATTCTGCCACTTGAGATTGGGCTGAGATATCCCAAATTTGTTAACAAAAGACATTGTATTTGCAACATCCAAACTATATCTCAAATTCTTAAACTGTAAAGCGTTTCCAAAACCAAAAACCTCGCCCTTAAGTCCAATTTGAGAAGAAGCTAATTCATCAACATAAAATTTGCTAACCTTTGCGGTTCCGTCCTTAAATGTTACCTCCAAATGAGCTTTTTCAAAAGGAGTCCTCTGCCATATACCTGACTTCAAATCTGCCTTAAGCTGCAAATCCAAATCATTCAAAAATCCCACTTTCTTTACATAATAATCTATCCTGTTTTTCCACGTATCAGCCTTCACTTCTTCCGGCATAGGAGTAATATAATTATCAAAGCTTATATTGTCAGCATCAATAATTGCAAAATATCTGTTTTTATCTCCGCGAACAATTGCCAATTTTGCATCAAACGACGTTTTATCCATATTCAATACCAATGGAGAAAATTTTATTGTCTGCGGCGTTCCCTCAAGCGTAAACTTAGCCGCTGCCCTTTTGTAAATATTTTTTGAAATAGGTTGCAAATCAAAACCCAACCAAACAGCCGTCTGTCCAAAATTAAGCGTCTCCATTTCAACATCATACGTATAATTCAAAACCTTTTCTTTAGAAAACATCTCACCTTTCATCCGCGCCGTTCCTTCAAAAGGAAAATTAGCAGACAAATTTTGCAAGCTCAAAATATTGTTCATAAAATCTATACTTACATCAACATCCCTAACAGTTTGTCCTTTATAATTTGCCTTCAAAGCCTTAAAATCTGCAATAACATCAAAATCAAAGCTGGGGGCATAATCTCTTTCGGAATAACTCTGTAAAAAATCACCTATTGCATCAACGGCCAAATCCATATTCAAATCCGTAAAATTAAATGCCGTCTCGATTCGTTTTCTGTCTTCAGTATCATCTCCCAAACTTTTTTCTTTGGCTCTCGGAATAAAAATACTACCGGCAGCTGCACTATCTGCATATTTTATAACCACATTTGAAAAAGTTATCTTATCCTTATCGCTTTTCACCGCAAGCGACATCGCTAGTGGATACTCATATTTTTCCGAAACATTTATATCAGAAAACATTGAATGTAAAAAATTAATTGGATTTTTTGATTCCACAACCAAATTGCCGTTCACCGCCTCATTTTTAATCATTACCGTTCCATCAAACCTGACATAGCTCTCCGACTGAGGATGAGTTATTACTGCATTTACTGATGTTGCAAAACTATCCGAAAATTTTCCCAAATCAAAAGCAAATCCTCTTGTATCGCCATTCTTTATATAGCTTCCTTCAATTCTATAAGGTCCAAAAAAGCTTCCTGCTGCAATCTCTGCATTCACATCATTAAAAAGCAAATTAACATTATGTTTTTTATCAACAATACTAACTTTTGCGCCGTCTACCATCACGCTACCAAAAGATACATCTACATTTTTTACTGTAAAATCTTGTGCCGTCGCAACATCTGACATCTGCCAATTAATTTTCCCGTCATCAAAAACATCAACAAATATTTCAGGTTTAACCATTGTCATATTTTCTATATTAAATCTTTTTTGCAATAGCGAACCAAAAGAAAGTGAAGCGACTAATTTTTTAACTTTTGCCAATACTATCTTGTTATTTTCTTCATCATTATCATATATTTCAACATCGCTCGCTTCAAGAGAAGGAGAAGGCAGCAACTTAAAACTCACAGCACCATTAAAATCGATTTTTTTACCTGTTGTTTCCGCAAACTGTTTGGCAATTACAGCCTTATGCTCATTCCAATCCAATAAATTTAAATACAGCGTAACCCCCGCAACCACCAAAACAAAAGAAGCAACTATAAATAAAATCAATTTCTTAAACATGGTCTATCCTTCTCTTCCAAATAAAATGTTTTCATATGCCCAAAAAATTTTACCAAATATTTAATACTGCAATGTTATATATCTTATATTGATTAATAAATAACTTAAGGTCAAGTAATAACATGAAAAAAAATCAACAACTTCTAACATTTGCCCGTCAGGCCATGCAAAATGCTTATGCCCCTTATTCAAAGCTAAAAGTCGGAGCTGCTATTTTAACACCCTCCGGCAACATATACACGGGATGCAATGTTGAAAATATATCATACCCATGTGGAAATTGCGCCGAAACAGGAGCAATATCAACAATGGTCACAGCAGGAGAATACAAAATTTCTAAAATTGCCATTATTTCAAACGGAAATTTTGAAATAAAACCTTGCGGAGCTTGCCTGCAACGAATAAAAGAATTTTCAAATCAAAAAACCGAAATAATTACTCTTACACCGGACGACATCATAAAAATCCACAAAATTTCAGAATTGTTACCTACACCATTTGAGGAGCTTTAACATGATAAACATAAAACAATTGAAATCACTTATTGGTGATCGCAAACCTACCATAGCCATAATGCTCGGCTCCGGATTGGGCGACATCGCCAAAACCATCCAATCTCCTCTGGAAATAAAATATACCGAAATTGAAAACTTTCCCGAAAGCACCGTAAAAGGCCACACTGGACAAATGACCATTGGTAAAATCGGAAACAAAGAAGTTCTCTGCCTGCAAGGTCGCTTTCACCTCTACGAAGGCTATCCTTCTCATGTTATTTTCGAAGTAATACATGCCTTGAAAAAAATAGGCATAAAAGAAATAATAATTACCAACGCCTCCGGCTCGCTTAACCCGAGTTTCCGTCCTGGAGGAATTATGATAATCAAAGATCACATAAACTTTTCTGGGCAAAACCCTCTCATAAACGTTACAAACAAAATTTCTCCGCATTTTAACGATATGAGTAATGCCTACGACGAAAAACTCTCAAACAGAGCAAAAGAAATCGCCACAAACAAAAAAATAGCCGTCTATGAAGGTGTTTATTTAATGGTACTGGGACCAAGTTTTGAAACTCCTGCAGAAGTTGAACTGTTCAGACATTTTGGTGCAGATGCAATCGGTATGTCGACCGTACCGGAAGTTATTGCCTCTGTTGACCAAAAAATAAAAGTTGTAGCATTTTCCGCTCTCACAAATTTTGGAGCCGGCATGCAAAACAGCAAACTATCTCACGCCCAAACATTAAAACAGGCAACAAAAGCTGCAAACAACTTAGCAAAGCTGATAACCTATTTTGTTAAGGAGCAATAGCATGCAAAAAAGCTCTTTAGCAAAATGTCTAATTACAAATCTGGACTTAACTTCACTAAACCTTTCAGATACAGAAACAGAAATAATTTCTCTCTGCCAAAAAGCCAAAACTCCTTGTGGCAATGTTCGCGCAGTTTGCGTCTATCCGCAATTTGTATCTTTGGCAAAAGACTTATTAACAAATACCGGCATATCTGTTGCTACGGTCATCAATTTTCCTCAAGGAGGTTCTGACATTGCCTCAATAAAAGAACAATTATCAAATGCAGCAAAACATGGAGCCGATGAAATCGATGCTGTTTTTCCATACAACGATTTTTTTAATGGAAATATTGATATTTGCAAAAAATTTTTAGAAACAATAACCCAAAACAAAGAAAATAGAAAAATAAAAGTCATCTTGGAAAGCGGTGCTTACAAAAACGCAGAACAACTCAAATCAGCTTGTCTGCTTTGCCTTGATTATGATATCGACTTTCTAAAAACTTCAACCGGAAAAACATCTGTTTCCGCCACCCCCGAAGCTGCTGGAACCATTCTTTCTTGCATCAAAGAAAAAAATCAAAATGTCGGATTCAAAGCCAGCGGTGGAATCAAAACCTTTGAACAATCAGCCATATACTACGATTTGTGCCAACAAATCCTCGGAGAAAAATGGCCGACACCGGAACATTTTCGCATTGGAGCAAGCTCGCTCTTAAACAATCTTCTGCAAACCATAAAAGAAGGATAAGCCCATGCTACCGCAAGAAATCATCCGAAAAAAACGCGACAAACAATCCCTTTCCCGTGACGACATTTACTCTTTTGTACAAGGTATAACCAACGGCACAATCGCCGACTGTCAAACGGCAGCACTGACAATGGCCATACTCCTAAATGGCATGAACAAAGAAGAAATAAGCACTTTAACCCTCAGTATGCGCGATTCCGGAGATGTTTTATCTTGGAATGAACTCAACGGTCCTGTTGTTGATAAACATTCAACCGGCGGTGTCGGCGACAAAATAAGCCTGATGCTTGCTCCTCTTCTTGCCTCTTGCGGCGCCTTTGTCCCAATGATATCCGGACGCGGACTTGGCCACACCGGCGGAACTTTGGATAAACTCGATTCTATTCCCGGCTACCAAACAACCCCGAGTAACGACCTTTTCAAAAAGACAGTCAAAAAAGTCGGCTGCGCAATCATAGGACAAACCGGAAACCTAGCTCCTGCTGATAAAAAAATATACTCGATTCGCGACGTTTGTGCCACGGTTGAATCAATTCCCCTCATAACCGCCTCGATTCTTTCAAAAAAACTAGCTGCCGGTCTAAATTTTTTGATAATGGATCTAAAATGTGGTAACGGCGCTTTTATGGACAATCTTAACCAAGCAAGAGAACTGGCAACATCCATAGTTAATGTTGCAAATTTTGCCGGCACACAAACCCATGCGCTCATTACAGATATGAACCAAGTTCTGGGACACACTGTCGGTAACGCTCTCGAGGTTATAGAAGCAGTTGACTTTCTCAAAAACAACCATATAGATCCTCGCTTATACAAAATAACTTTTTCTTTAGCTTCAACACTATTGGCAAATGCCCACATATTTAACAATACTGACGAGGCACAAAAAACGTTGCAGAAAAATCTAGAAAACGGAACGGCTCTGGAAATTTTTGCTCAAATGATATCATCTCTGGGCGGACCAACAGATTTTGTTGATAATCCGGAAAAATATTTACCCCAAAGCCCATTGAAACTGCCGGTATTTGCTCCCAAAAAAGGATATATAAGCGCAATGAATACTCGCAACATCGGACTAAGTATTATTGAATTGAAAGGCGGCAGAACCACCCCAGAACAAAAAATTGACCACTCCACCGGCTATTCTGAATTTTGCCAAACCGGAGATTTTGTAGATGAAAAAACTCCGCTTGCTTTTGTTCACGCACTTGACCAATCAGACTACGAACAAGCTGCATCAAACCTGCTGAATAATATCACCATAAGTGACCGAAAGCCTGCCTTAAAACCCGAGATTATTGAGGTTATATAACAATGCCGACTATCTATAATGCCCAAAATATACCCGCCGCAAAACATGCTTTCTTTGGTCGCACCGGAGGATATTCAAAAGGCATTTTCAATAGTCTTAATTTCAATTTTAAGGGCACCGATTCTCCTCAAAATCTGGCAAAAAATCTGGACATTGCCGCCGCCTATTATGGCTTGCCCGGCAAAAAAATCGTCCGTTTAAACCAAGTTCATTCATCCAAAGCCGTTTACGTGGATAGGCCATCACAATATGTCATAGAGGCCGACGGAGTTGTAACGGACAAGCCAAACATAATTTTAGGCATAACCACCGCCGACTGCATACCGGTCTTGTTCGCAGATTATAAAAACGGCGTCATTGGTGCTGCCCACGCCGGCTGGAGAGGCGCCCTAAACGGAATAATTGAAAACACTGTCCGCAAAATGTTAGAATACGGCGCAGATACAAAATATATAGCAGTCGCAACCGGTCCTTGTCTGCAAAAACAAAATTTTTATGTCCGTGACGATATGCGAGATCAGTTTTTGGCTCAATGTCCAGAAAATTCAATCTTTTTCACTTCCGTAGACAATGGCCAATATCTTTGTGACTTGGAGCAATATGTCTGTCACAGACTTAATTTATTAGGAATTAACAATATATCTTTATCCGGTATAGATACTTATTCCAACGAAAAAAACTACTTCAGCTATCGCCGCTTTTGCCACTTAAATCTTATCAAGGAAGGAGGAGGCTTTGGAATTGAACTCTCAACCATTTGTTTATAATGCTTTTCCGCTGCCGCATTTCAACGAACGCGAACAGCCTGTTGAAATGCTGGTTTTTCACTCCATGGCTCACAATGCGGCCGAAGGAATATCCCGCCTTGACGAGCTCAACCTAAGCTCTCACTATATTGTCGATTTTGACGGCACAATATGGCAGTGCATCGATGAAAAAAAACGCGCATGGCATGCCGGTATAAGCTCTTGGCAAGGACTAACCGACATAAATTCTCGCTCCATAGGTATTGAAATTTGCCATAACACACTCGGTCAAAGTGCTTTTCATCGCCGCCAAATAAAATCACTAATTCTCCTCAGCAGAGACATCATTAACAGATGGCATATTGCCCCCGACAAAATTGTTGCACATTCCGACATTGCTCCAGACAGAAAAGCTGACCCAGGAAAAGCTTTTCCATGGCAAGAGCTGGCCGCCGCAAACGTAGGGATATGGTATGGAGCACGTTTTTCCGAAGAAACTGATATTGTAAAAATGCTTTCCTTCATCGGATATCAAACTTCATCAGAACAACTTATTCAAGCTTCTGCCTATGCATTTTGCCGCAGATTTTTACCTAAAAAAACAAAAACTATGCCAACCCGCAAACTGCTCGATTGTCCGCACCCAAAGGACTGTTCCTCTCTCTTAAAAGACAGCGAATTTTTGCATGCTCTTCAAAATATTTACATGCAATATCAGCTATACCGCTAAAAAAATGAAAAAAATACTTTATTTTTAAAAATAATGTGTTATACATTAACCATTCTTTCATAGTAATATTTTTGAAAGTGGGGCCGAAAACCCCGCTTTTTTGTTAATAAAAGGAGCATTTATGCAAAGCAAACACCCATTGCACAATATGTTGGAACCGACAATAAACAAACTCGGATTCGACCTTGTCAGAGTTTTAACAATCGGAAAAATAAATCCGACCTTGCAGATTATGATAGAAAGACAAGACCGCAAAAACATTGTTGTCGATGACTGCGCACTTGTCAGCCGAGCCATATCAAATTTACTCGACGAAAAAGACCCCATATCGGGAAAATATACTCTTGAGGTATCTTCTCCTGGACTTGATCGCCCGTTGACAACATTGGAGCATTTTGAGCGCTTTTGCAACTTTGACGCAAAAATAGAAACAGATACGACTATCGAGAACCGCAAACGCTTCAAAGGCAAAATTCTCCGTGTAGAAAACAAAAACATCATTTTTTCTATGGATGACAAAGAATGGAACATCCCCTTCGATTCCATAGCAAAAGCAAAATTATTATTAACCGACGAACTTGTTGAAGCATCTCAGCAAGAAGAACAAGAATTTTAACTATTTTACATCGAGGAAAAAATGGAAAATATCGAAAACATGCCAAGACCTGAAATTGTTATGGTAGCAGACGCCGTAGCCAGAGAAAAAAATATCGACAAAGAAGATGTTTTTAAGGCTATGGAAATTGCCATTCAAAAAGCCGGACGTTCGCGCTACGGTGACGAACACGACATCAGAGCTTCAATCGACCGCAAAACCGGCGCAATCACTCTTGCTCGCTATCGCCAAATTGTCAAAGAAATTGAAGAAGACGGCGAATTTACTCAAATTTTGCTCAAAGATGCTAAACAAATTGATAAAAATGCAAAAGTCGGAGAATATATCATCGACACCTTGCCTCCAATTGATTTCGGCCGCGTTGCAGCCCAAACCGCAAAACAAGTAATCGTTCAAAAAGTTCGTGATGCCGAACGTGACCGTCAATATGAAGAATACAAAGAAAAAATCGGCACAATTATCAACGGAACAATAAAAAGAATAGAATTCGGAAACATTATTGTCGATATCGGCAAAACAGAAGCCATTTTGCGTCGTGACGAAATCATCCCCAGAGAAAAATTCAAAAACGGTGATAGAATTCGTGCCTATGTACTCGATGTTCGTCGTGAAAACAAGGGTCCGCAAATTTTCTTGTCAAGAACATGTCCTGCATTCTTGGCCGCTCTGTTCACTCAAGAAGTTCCAGAAATTTATGACGGCATTATAAAAATTATCAATGTTGCCCGCGATCCCGGTTCAAAAGCAAAAATCTCCGTCAAAGCCAACGATATGACCATTGACCCGGTCGGTGCATGCGTCGGACTGCGAGGCATTCGTGTTCAAGCTGTTGTAACTGAACTCCAAGGTGAAAAAATTGATATTATTCCATACTCTGAAGACAGAGCTCAATATATTGTCAGCGCACTTGCTCCGGCTGAGGTTACTAAGGTCGTTATCGACGAAGAGAAAAACCGCATCGAGGCCGTTGTTCCTCAAGAACAATTTTCCATTGCTATCGGTCGCAGAGGCCAAAATGTTAAATTGGCATCACAACTTCTCGAATGTGATATAGACGTTTTGACCGAAGAACAAGAAAGAGAACGTCGAGCCAACGAAAACAAAGTTCGTTCCCAGCGCTTCATGGATGCCTTGGATGTTGATGAAATGATTGCACATCTGCTTATCGCAGAAGGCTTTACCAACATTGAAGAAGTTGCGGGTGTTCCTCTGAACGAATTGGCAGAAATCGAAGGTTTTGACGAAGATGTCGCAACCGAATTGCAACAAAGAGCTAAAGATTTTATCTCAAAACGCAATGCTGAATTTGCTAAAAAGAGTAAATCTTTAGGTATTGATGAAACCATCAAAACCGTCACAGGACTTGACCAAGATTTAATTTTGGTTTTGGCTGAAAAAGGCGTTAAAACCCTTGATGACGTTGCCGATTTAGCCGCAGATGAACTCATAGAATTGTTGGGAGAAAACGCACTTTCTATCGACGAAGCAAATAAAATCATCATGGCTGCACGCGAACATTGGTTTGAAAACGAAGGAAAAAATCTGGATGAAAACCAATAATCCAA
>JAGCFG010000088.1 GCA_017650255.1 Alphaproteobacteria bacterium
GCATTTTTCTTATTGGCAAATTAAGGCTTATTACATCAAGAAACATCAACCCTAACACAAAAAATACCACAATCATCACCAGCAAAAACACCGGTGATTGCAATTGAAACCCCCAGCCTATTGCCTGCCCTCTGCTCTTTAAGAACAGTAGCGCCAACGCCATCAGCAAAAAACAAAATACCACTCCCAAAAGATATAGCACTGCGTCTCTTATACTTTGCCGACGATTTTTGACCTTCATCAAACCGAGAATTTTAATAAACAAAACAGGGAAAACACAAGGCATAACATTAAGAATCAAACCGCCCCAAAAAGCAAACAGCAGCATCTCGAGCGGCAACCCTAAAAAAATATTTCTCTTTTTTTGTAATATCGGCGAATTTGTCTTTTCAACATCTTCGAGCAAAAACTCAAAATTTATCTTTTCAGGAAAACACTCATTTTTGCAGGCCATAAAAGAAAGCTCCAAGGCCAGTTTTTTTCCATAATTCTTTGGCTTTATCATTGCGGTATAAAGCCCCTTTTCTTCATAAACATTCAGCCCTAAGCCTTGATATTCAACATCCTTTCCCTTGCTCCATTCTTCATTCAAAACTTCAACATTTCCATTATTCCAAACCACTTTTGCCGGCATTCCAAAATCTCCAGGTTCAGCAGAGTGAACATACCACCCTTTTTTCGGCACAATCTGCAAAGCAATTTCTTCACCTTGAGAAGACGAAAAATTCTCCACTTGCACAACAGCATGCTCACTGCTCTGCTCAACCGCCCCAAAAGCAACGCAGGGTAGAATAACAAAAAATATCAAAGCAATTCGACGCAGCATAACTATTTTTCAGCAGCAATCACAAAGTTGTAATAAGCGGCAACAATAATACTGAAAGCCTTAATCATTGACAATATTCCCAGAATGATTGCCAAAGGCACAAACAACGACGGAAACAGACATAAAACGACCAAGACCACAAAAGTCTCAGAACCTTGTGCAATTCCAGCCAAATAAAATGGCGAATTATCCAAATTAAGTTCTTGATTTGAGTTCATCTTATAAGCAATAACCGAATATGCCAGCATAGAGCATGCCGCAGCCGAAAAACCGAACATCAAAAAGCAAACGCTAGCCGCCGTTCCGGCTCCGCCCAGGGCAAAACCCCAAATTACACCGCCATAAAATATATAATCCAAAGTTGCATCGAGAAAAACACCAAAATTTGTAATTTTGGTAGCACGGGCAATCGCACCGTCAAGTGCATCACAAAATCTGTTCAGTAAAATAGCCAGCAAAGCCCAGCCATACATTCCCATTGCCAAAAAATTAATTGCAAAAATCCCGATAATAAAACCAATCCAGCTGACCCAGTTGGCATTAACTCCCATATTGCCGAGTTTTGTACCGGCTGAATTGAAAAAATTATACGATTTTGCATAAATTTTATAACAAAAATTATAAATCGACGATAAAAAAGCTCCTAGCGGCAGAAATGCTTTTTTCTGCCTTAACTCAGCAATTTTCTCGCACAATTTGCAATTTTTTTTCTTCTCCGAAACTTTGCTGGAGATTTTTTTTACTTTTTTCTTGAGATTTTTGACATTTTTTTCCATAATGAAGTTCCTTTCAAAAAATATTCCTTTATTTTAACAATATAGTTCTTAAATATAAAATAATTACTAATTTTAGGATATAAACATAATGCGCATAATAAAATATCTTTTCATAGCTGTAATTGCATTTCTAATAATATTGTATTTAGAACATAAAAAGCCGTACCAAATAATATCCGGACAAACTTTCGGAACCTATTACACCATCAAAATTCGCTCTCCGAAAGATAGCAAATTCATTCAGCATCTGATAAAAGAAGAATTTGCCAAAATAGATGAGGAAATGTCCGTCTTCAACCCCCATTCCGAAATCTCTGACATCAACCGAGAAACATCAGGCACATGGATTGCACTTTCTCCAGAACTCTCAAACTTGTTCAAAAACGCTCACCAAATATACAAAATGAGTAACGGCGCTTTTGACCCGACAACCGGAAGATTAATAAACTTGTGGGGATTCGGCACATCTGGCAGCGCACAAAAAATTCCCGAACAAACCGAAATTGACGAAGTTTTGAAAACCACCGGTTTTGACAAGATTGACTTTGATAAAAACTATGAAAAACTGCGCAAAAAATACCCCGAAACCATGATAAATCTCTCTGCCATTGCCAAAGGCTATGGCGTTGACAGAATTGCCGACCTCCTAAAGAAAAACGACTACAAAAATTTTGTAATCGAAATTGGCGGTGAGGTATATGCCCACGGCAAACGTGCAGAGGAGACAAAAGGCTGGAATATTGGTATTGTCAATCCCGAAAACAATAATGAAGTCAACGCTTTTGTCATAACCTTAAAAAATTTTGCAGCAGCAACCTCCGGCGATTATAGAAACTTCTTTTATATCGACGGTAAAAAATATTCCCATACCATCGACCCCAAAACCGGCTATCCTGCCGAAAACACTTTGACCTCAGTTACCGTATTTGATAAAAGCTGCGCAAAAGCCGACGGACTTGCCACAGCCATAATGTCCATGGGGGAAAAAAAGGCAAATTCTTTCATCAAACAAAACAACCTACCTGTTGTCATGTTTACAAAAGGAGAAAACGGTGAACTCGAATCTTGGGTTTCTCCTGCAGCCAGAGCTCTGGGGGTAAGATGAGCGAAATCACCCATCAGGCGATTATTTCCGATATCAAAAAAGACAACATCATTCTCGAGATGATAAGAACCGAGGCTTGCAAGTCATGCGCACTCAAAGGTATATGCGAAGAAAAAAGACAAATATCAGCAAAACCCTCCCAAAACACAAAATACAATATCGGAGAAAAAGTTAATGTCTATATCAGTGAAAAACAGGCCTTCATAGCCATATTTTTCGGATATATTCTGCCTTTACTGCTGGTTTTGACAATTCTCTGCCTCTGTCTATACTTTTTTAACAGCGAAACAATAGCTGCTCTTGCTTCCCTGTCCGTTTTACCATTTTATTATACCGTTCTTCATTTTTTTGAAAAAAATTTCAAAAAAAC
>JAGCFG010000089.1 GCA_017650255.1 Alphaproteobacteria bacterium
TGAACATATTTGATGAAAACGGCAATATAAATGATGAAGCATTGCTAGAAGAAACAAAACTCACCTGCAAAGAAGCTCGCGATAAAAAAATCGAACAAATTATAGAACTTGCCAAGAGAGATCCTCTTTATGGAAGCGCTTGGAAAAAATTCTTAAAAGACAACAATCTTGACAGTCGCATAGAAAAACTTAAAGACTACAAAGACCGCGGCAATGGTGACCATTTGCGCGAAAAATTGGCGGAAAATTTTGATCTTTTACAAAAAACCGACCCTAACAACGCACTCATCGAAAAAATTGCCGCCTCCATAAAAGAACAAATAGATGCTTTGCCATATAAAATATTCTGGGTTAAAGAAAATGCCAAAACAAGCAGCAGTGTAAAAAAATATTTCAATTATATACCAAAAACAAATGATAAAGTTGTTCCCCGAAAAGAGTTTTTGACCTTTATGGGAGATCTTCTCACCATCGGCGAAGACCTCACCCGCAAAGGCGAAATTTCATACAATGATGTTTCCGGTAAAAAAAGCGTTTATGAATCCCTTTATAACGATATCCGCATTGCCTCCGGCTGCCCCGATTTGAGCGACGATGAAATTTCTTATCGAGCCGCCATTGCCTATTTTGTCGCAGCAGAAGGTTGTTGGGAACACAAATGCAAAGTTAATTCTGACAATCAATCCCAAAAAGACGATTACATAAAATGCAACGTTTCTAAATGGATAAAAGATCTCAGACAAGGCAAAAACAATATTGCCGACTTGGCATTTCTAAACCCGGATGAAGACAAAGAATATAACACCACGACCAATGAAATGTGGAAACAACAAATCAACGCCATGCACATAACCGTCGACCACAACATCGATTTGAAATATCACGCCCTTTTCAGCAATCTAGAAGACAAAAAACGCTTAAATGATATTTGGAACCTCGTACTTATCATCGGCGGCTCTGTTCACAAAGAAAAAACCGACGCAACCGAAAACACCAACGGAAAAATCAACAAATGCAAGGTTAGTATGAAAGGCAAATTTTCATATTATTACAAAGTAAAAATTGATAAAAAACCCAATAGGTGCATTATCCAAACCTATGACAAAAAACAAGCATCTTTAAGAAAAAAGGAACCTGAATTTATTCAAAAATTGCGCGCCACAAAACCAATATTGGCAAAACCGAAAACCATTGAGCAGGAAAGCTTTTTCCAAACACTCAAAAATCGTTATTATGCATCAAGATAATTTATCACTTGTTCCACGGTCGATTCCCTATATAATCTCTTATGGTTATCACCTTGTTTCCATAAAAGCTTGCTCCGATATCTTTTGAAAAATCGATATTTGAAAAATCCGCAATTCTCCCGACATCGACACTTTCACCATAAACAGCGCCGTATTTATCTGCCCAATTTTGTTTCATCCACCGATTACCTCCTGCCGCAAGCACCAGTTTTCCCTCTTCATTTTTAACAGCCATCGTATTACCATTATCAGCCACAATAACATCGGGCATTTTCACAAAATACAAACTGAGCGCGCCCGCAAAAACAAATATCCACCCCAAATGTCTTGTCTTTGATTTTTGCAAACACAAAAACAATCCGCCGAAAACAATCATAAACATTCCCCAAAGCGGAAAAGACGGCACCCACAAAGTTGCCCCTTTCATAGAGGCTACAAAAGCCGTAATATCATTAATCACCCCAATCCCGAAACCGGCAATCTTCAGCGGAAAAACAAACCCGAGCGGCATAAACAGCAACGAAATCAATATTGCCGGCATAATAACAAAAGCAATTACCGGTCCGGCCAACAAATTGGTCAAACTTGTATATAGGGCAATTTTATTAAAATGATATATAACAAACGGCAGTGTAGCGACACTGGCAACAAAATCAGCAATTATCACCCCAACCAGATACGCAAAAATAATGCGAAAAACTTTTCCAAGCAAACCGCTGTTTTTTGCCGACAAAAAACGATGCAACCCCGCACTGCAGCTCTCATAAAAAGCAATCATCGCCGTTACCGCCGCAAAAGAAAGCTGAAAACTTATACTGACAAGCATCTGCGGAGATATGATAAGAATTATCAACGCCGCCAAAGCAAGATTGCGCATAGAAATCGCTTTGCGTTCAAAAAACACTGCCAAAAGAACTATCAACACCATAATATATGCCCGTTGCGTCGGCACAGCGGCACCGGATATTATCAAATATGCCGTACTGACAACGACCGAACAAATTGCCGCAATTTTTTTGGAATTATATCGCAAAGAAAGCCTTGGGATCAAAGACATAATCAGCCGCACAAAGAAAAACATCAACCCTGCAATCATACTCATATGAAGACCGGAAATAGAAAGAAAGTGTGCCAAACCGGAATTTCTGTAATCAGCTGCTTGATCACTGCTCATAAGACTTCGATTCCCCGCCAAAATCGCAGCCGCAATCGAGGCTTGTGTCTCGGGCAAAACTTTTTCTATTCTCTCCGTTATCCTTTGGCGCAACTTATCCGTATTGCTTCTCCAAAACGAAAAACCACCAGAACAATCTATTGGAAAAATTTGCGTCAACACATAACCGCTTCCGTTAAGCCCCTCAAAAAACAAATGCCTGTCCGGCTGATAACCTCCGACGGAATTTGCTCTCATCAATGGCGCAACTTCTGCAACCAATTCTACACATTCCCCCGATATCGGAGTTCGTTTTGTATGCAATAGAGTCAAACGATAATTGCCATATATTCTATCGCCATCCAAATTTTCCAGTTTGCTCAACACAATTCTCGGCTTGCCGTTATAATTTACATCATGAGAACTTATCTCTCCGCGCAAATAGACTTGTTCTTCCACCGGTTTAGGCAACTGTTTTTCCAAATAGAGAGTCCTTATCTGCATATTTGCAAAACCAAAAACAAAAATTCCCATACCCATAATTATGCGCAACGCGATAGGATATAGCCTGAACAAATACGCCAAGAAAAGCAAAATCTCAACAACCGCCAAAGTCAGCCATTTTGATGGTTCGGTTGAAAGAGAAAAATATACCCATATGCCAAATCCCATAAGAATTGGCGATAAATACAACATGTCAAATTCATTTTTATTTTCGTTTTTCATAAATTTTCTTATATTTCATAATACAACAAAATAAAAGTATTATTTTATATTTGAAATTTTCCATAAATAACTATATCTTTTTTACATAAAAAGGAGAAAAAAATGAAAGTTGCTGTAATTTTATCCGGATGCGGAGTATTTGATGGTTCTGAAATCCACGAAGCTGTCTGCACACTACTAAATTTGAGCAAACAAGGCGTGGAATACCAATGCTTTGCCCCAAACAAAAAACAATCAAAAGTCATAAACCACCTAACCCGCGAAGTTGAGGAAAACGAGCAAAGAAACATCTTGGTCGAAGCCGCCAGAATAGCCCGTGGCAACATCAAAGATTTGCGCGACTTTAATACCATAGATTTTGATGCCGTAATTTTCCCCGGCGGAAGCGGAGCAATCAACAACTTGTGTGATTACGGCTCAAAAGGTGCAAATTGTCGTATAGACAGCGACATAAGCAAAATTATCAGCGATTGCTATGAATGCAAAATGCCAATCGGCGCAATCTGCATCGCTCCTGTTTTGCTTGCTTTTGTCTTGGGCAAATACGGAATAACCCTTACAATCGGCTCAAACGAACAAGTTATAAAAGCAATTGAACAAACCGGTGCAAAACACAAAAAATGCTCCGCCGACAATGCTGTAACAGACAACAAAAATCTCATTGTCACAACACCGGCTTATATGCTTGCAACCTCCATAAAAGAAACCGATGCCGGCATCTCCAAACTTGTCAGTGAACTTATCCGCCTAGGCAGAGAGCAAAACCTTAGCTAAAACTTGCATTTTGCGAAAATTGCTTATCTCCGGCTTGGGAGAAATAATCTCCCAACCACGCTTGTTCATTATGTCAAAATACCTTTTATACAGGTCTAATATAAGTCGTAAAGGCTTGCTGGTATTTTTATCCAAACCCGCAACAATAGCATACGCCTTTTGATAGTTTCTATCCGCAATTTGTGCCAGCTCTTTTCTGGCAATTACCAAATTTTTATTAACCAAAACCGCTTTCGGATCGGTAGAATTTATCTCTGCCCTATCAAGCATTTCTTGAGGAATAAACAATCTGTTATTATTTGCATCTTCTTTTATATTTCGCAAAATATTGGTAATTTGCAATGCCGTTCCCATGGAGCTTGAAAGATTTGCAATTGTAA
>JAGCFG010000090.1 GCA_017650255.1 Alphaproteobacteria bacterium
AACTATATTTGGGCTTTTTTCTTTGGGGCTGCTTTTGTCGCGGCTGCTTTTCAGGGACTTTTTATGGGAAATATCGCCATTTGGAATGATATGGCGAACAGCTTGTTTGATACTGCCAAAACGGCTTTTTCAATCTCGATAAACTTGACAGGAATTTTGTGTTTTTGGCTAGGAATGTTAAAAATTGCAGAAAAATCAGGAATTACCGAGTTATTAGCAAAGGCTCTATATCCGCTTTTCAAAAAAATTATGCCGGGGTTGAAAAAGGATTCTCCGGCTTTCGGCTCTATTGTAATGAACATGGCGGCAAATATGCTGGGATTGGATAATGCTGCAACACCGATGGGTTTGAAGGCAATGGAGCAAATGCAGGTCGATAACAAATATAAAGATGTTGCATCAAATGAACAGATTTTATTTATGGTTATAAATTCTTCGGCGGTAACATTGTTGCCGGTTACAATTTTTATGTATCGAAGTGAGCTGGGAAGTTCTAATCCTGGAATGGTGTTTTTACCCATATTGTTGGCGACAAGTATTTCTACTATTGTCGGTTTTTTGAGTGTGGCAATTGTGCAGAAACTTAATGTGTTTAATCGAGTTGTATTGGCTTATGCATTTGTTTTTCTGCTTTTTGTATCCGCAGTTGCAATAGGTTTTACTTTTCTTAATCCGCTGACACGTTCGGCTACTGTTTCTGCAGCAGGAAATTTTGTTTTGTTAGCTGTTATATTTGTATTTTTGTTTGTAGGCTTGTTCAAAAAAATTAAAGTATATGAAGAATTTATCAATGGTGCAAAAGAGGGATTTAATATCGCTGTTTCCATTATTCCGTATTTGGTTGCAATGTTGGTAGCGATAGCATTTTTCAGAGTTTCGGGTGTTTTGGATGTGATTATTGTCTGCATTGAGCATTTGGTTGAAATGCTAGGTGTTAATGCCGACTTTGTTCCGGCCTTGCCTACGGCTTTGTTAAAACCGCTTTCGGGCAGCGGAGCAAGGGCTATGATGATAGAAACAATGCAGACATATGGTGCTGACAGTTTTGCAGGTTTTACATCTTCTATTATTCAAGGCTCAACTGAAACAACTTTTTATGTTTTGGCGGTTTATTTCGGGGCAGTAAAAATCAACAATACCAGACATGCGCTCCCATGTGCATTGCTCGCCGATTTGGCCGGTGTTGTTGCGGCAATATTAATCGGGTATTGGTTTTATGAAGGCAATATTTAGTCACTAATAAGTTTGTTTTTTATCATATACCAAAGCAGTCCTAGAGCCGGTAATACCAATGCAGAGGCAAGCAAAAAGAAAAGCGGCCAAGAAAGATATTCGGCAGCATATCCGCTGGTTGAAGAAATTACATCTCTTCCTAAACTCATTAAAGATGATAACAGAGCATATTGGGTCGCGGTATAGGCAACACTACAAAGCGAGGATAAATAGGCCACAAGAGCTGTTGTTGCCATTCCTCCGGCCAAATTGTCAGCACAAATTGTGGCAGAAAGCATATAAATATTGTTGCCGGCAAAATATTGCCCGATATATACCAAATTGGTTACTCCCTGCAAAACACAGGCGAGAAAAAGACAATAGCGCAGACCTTTGCGCCCAACAACAATTCCTCCGATTATGCCGCCGAAAATGGTTGCAAGCATGCCATATATTTTTGTAATATAACCTATTTGCGCTTTAGTAAAACCCATATCGACGTAAAAAACGTTGCTCATCAGACCTTTGTAGTCGTCACTAAGACGATAGAGTAAAATGAAAATTAAGATCAAATACCATTTATTGCGGCTCATAAAATCGGCAAAAGGCTCAATGACAGAATGCTTCATAAAACGACAAAGGCGCGGATAGAAGGTGAGATGCTCGTCTTCATCTTCCTTAAAATTCTGGTCTTTTTGTGGCTCACGACAGAAAAGCACGGTAACTATACCTATTATGGCGCCGCAGGACATTATTGCATATACCTGGTTCCAGCTGAGGTAGTCGGCAAGCATTAAAGCAAATGCACCGGAAAAAATCATACCAATGCGATAACCAAGTACAAAAATTGCCGAACCTGCGCCCTGCTCTTTATTTTCAAAGCTGTCAATACGAAGAGAGTCAAGTACAATATCTTGCGAAGCAGAACAAAAAACCACAACTACCGTAACAGCGGCAAAAAGATGCCAATTTTCAGGCGAAGGATGCAAGGTTGACATATAAAAAATTGAGAGCATTAGGCATATTTGTGTGAGCAAAGCCCAGCTGCGACGGCGTCCTATGCGCCACAAAAGAGGAATTTTCACATGGTCTATTAAGGGTGCCCAAACCCATTTGAAACTGTATGGAGTTTTGACAAGAGCAAAAGCGCCAATAAGGGTATAACTCAGGCCGCTGTCTTTTAGCCACAATGAGAGTGTGCCGGCGACCAAAAGAAGAGGAAAACCGCTCGAAAAACCAAGTCCGAGCATAGCTAACATTCGTTTGTCGGCATAAATTGAAAGGGATTTTATCCATTGTTTCAGCATCTTCTTGCTCCTTTTTTCGGCGCGATTATAGTGCAAATAGGTTAATATTTTGTATAGGTCTGCAGCAGTGAAAAATATTGACTATTTTAGCTAAATCTGATATTCTTGTACTATGTTTTTATTTAGGAGAATAGTTATGGTCGAAATTGAAAAATTGGAAGATTTGTGCAAATCTCAGTATCAAAAGTTTTTATACATTAAAGGCGGGCGCAAAATGACTTTTGATAATGTTGAACAACGCGGCGATTTTTTGGTTGCATCTAAAGCTAAAGAAGAGATGGTTGAAAGTGATGTCGAAGAACGTCATAAGGAGAGTTATGCAGTATATTTTGTTGTTCCATATAAAAATGAAGAAATAGGCAATGACACTTTTTTGGTTGAAATTGCGTCTCATGAGCGTTTTGCTTGGGATGCGGGCAAACGTGATGGAATAAGTGATGAGTATTCTACTTTTGCAATAAGACAAAAAAATGATTCTGCAAATGATAAGCTTGATGACCTCGCAGGAGTAAAAGTTGGTAAATATTATAACGTGGCGGATAATGCTCAATTGGCTAAATTTGTCAATAATTCTGATGATAATGTTTCTTCAATCGTAAAAACTCACAATGAGAAAGATTATTCCAGTGAGGCTTCTCCTCTTATAAAAAGGATATTAGGACCTTCGGCATTGTATGATTTTGAAAGACGTAAAGCAAAAAAAGTTCAAAAAAGAAGGCAAGAAGACTTAGCTGTTAATATGGAGCGTATTTCTAAATTTTTTACTTCTTTCATAGCATCC
>JAGCFG010000091.1 GCA_017650255.1 Alphaproteobacteria bacterium
ATCTATGAACAAGTTGGCAAATATCTGACCAAGGGACAGAATTGTCATAGAGTAACAATTGGTTTGGGATTTCAAGATGCAGATGTATCAGGTTATGCCCCGACGGAGGCTATACCTCTGCCTAAATTATATGGTAATGACGGCACCAATAGGTATACTGATGCACGTAAACAGGTTTTGTTGGCAGAAAATCCAAATGCAAAGCCGTTGGACAAGATACAGGAATCCCAGCGGTATATTCGTGATGTTTGCTTTTTGGATAAAGAGGCAATGGATAAAGTTTCTTATACGGTATTTCCGGATCGTGATAGAGAATTGCAGATGCCCGATGATATGTCCGGTTTTGTGATTGAGGACCGCGAAAAAGGAGTTGTTGGATATTGCCTGTTCGATAAAGCAAAAAAAGAGATATATGATATGGCTGTTTTGCCGGAATATCGCAAAGATAAAAACGCTTCATCAAGCAAATTGTTCGCGGAAATGATGCGTGTAGTCAGCAAAGAAGGCGGAGAATGGAGCGCAGAAATGCGCGATAAAACGACACTGAGATATTTGAAAGCCATGGCAAATCGCGGATTAGTAAAATATGAAGAACATGGTATCGACCATACAATGAGCGATGGATCAAAAGTTGTTAGAGTGACTTTTACTCCGGCACAAAACAATATGCAGCAGACAATAAACAAACTCAGAAATCAAGTGAGCGTCGGCAAAGAAAATGATGGTGCTTCTCAGACAAGTAATTCAACACAAAATTCCGGTATTGTAATTTCACAAACCGTGCGCGAATAAATAAGATATTTTATTTCTTCTTACTTATAAATCGGGAATTTTGCGCATAAATTTAAGACTTCATCCTTAATCTCGGGGATTTTGGCGTCAGCCGAGCCGGATGTGAGCACTGTGATAATATCGGCAATCCAGTTGGCGATTTGCTCAAATTCTTTTGTGCCGAACCCTCTGGTTGTGCCTGCGGGAGTGCCCAGACGAATACCCGAAGTTGTTTTTGGAGATTCCGGATCAAAGGGAATGCTGTTTCTGTTGCAGGTTATATGAGCCTTTTCCAAGGCAAGAGCAACAACATTGCCGGTCAAATTTTGTTTGCGTAAATCGACCAAAATCAAATGTGTATCGGTGCCGCCGGAAACAAGATTAAGCCCCCTACTCTGCAAGGTTTTTGCCATTATATCTGCATTTTCGACAACAGATGCGGCATAATTCTTAAACGAAGGCATTAAGGCCTCGCCGAAACAAACTGCTTTTGCGGCTATAACGTGCTCTAAGGGGCCGCCTTGTGTCCCAGGGAAGATGGCAGAATTTATCTTGCGGGCAATTTCTTCGTTGTTGGTTAAAATCATTCCGCCGCGTGGGCCACGCAAGGTTTTGTGGGTAGTGGTGGTAACTACATCGGCATATTGAAGCGGATTTTCCAGAACTCCACCGGCGACGAGACCGGCAAAATGCGCCATATCGACCATGAAATAAGCACCTATTTGGTCGGCAATTTTTCTAAAGCGGGAAAAATCTATCTTGCGAGCATAGGCAGAGCCGCCGGCAATTATGAGTTTTGGTTGATGTTGTTTTGCCAGCTCTTCAAGTTTGTCATAGTCAATAAGTCCGCTTTCTTTCTCGACTCCATAGGCAACGGAGTTAAACCACTTGCCGGACATTGAAACTCTTGAGCCGTGGGTCAAGTGTCCGCCGCAGTCAAGCGACATGCCCATAATGGTGTCATAGGGTTTGAGCAAGGCAAAATATACTGCCATATTGGCCTGTGAGCCGGAATGAGGCTGAACATTGGCATAGGCACAATTAAACAGCTTTTTGGCGCGCTCGATTGCCAAAGTTTCTATCTTGTCCACAAACTCGCAACCGCCATAGTAGCGGTGTGCGGGGTAACCTTCGGCATATTTGTTGGTTAAAATCGAGCCTTGTGCTTCGAGAACAGCGCGAGAAACGATGTTTTCTGAGGCGATAAGTTCAATTTGGTTTTGTTGGCGGTCTAATTCTTCTTGAATAGCCGAAAAAATTGCGCTGTCTTGTTGTTGTAGGTTTTGCAGATGTTCCATTTATATACCCTCCTCTATTTTTTCGAGCCTTTTAATGTGGCGGCCCCCCTCAAACTCGGTATTTAAAAATATATCAATTCGACGAACAACATCATCAAATTTCATTGTCCTGCCGCCAAAGACCATAATGTTGGCGTTGTTGTGTTTTTTTGCCATTTCGGCACAAAAATCGTCATACAGAATTGCGGCGCGAATCCCTTTGAAACGGTTGGCAGCGATAGAAATACCAATTCCAGTACCGCATATCAGTATCCCCAGCTCGGTATTTTGCGTCAAAATATCTTTTACCATTGTGTGGGCAATGTCGGGATAGTCACAAGAATCGGTTGATGATGTGCCGAAATCGGCGAAAGTTATCCCCAAGGATTTGTAATGAGCGATAAGTTGTTGTTTTAGCTCAAATCCACCGTGGTCGGAAGCAATTGATATTTTCATTTTTACACCTTTTTTGTTGTCATTTTGTGCAATGATAATGCAAAAGATTTTTAAAAAAAATAATTTTTTTGTGTTTATAAAAAAAAAGTTATTGACGATATAAAAAAAGGTTGTATATATAGAACTCGCTGAAGCGCTC
>JAGCFG010000092.1 GCA_017650255.1 Alphaproteobacteria bacterium
CAGAATAGTGTACAAGCTATGTATAAGCTTTTGAAGATCCACTCAATCCACAATTTCTTGAAATTGAAGAAATCGTGAAGTGTACGCATAAAACCTTTGAGTTTTTCTCGTTTGCGGTCTGGTACTATCACGAACATGGCCACAACCGCAATAATGAGAGCGATTATTATCGCTACAATATCCAAGGAGTTTTCAAACATAAAAAGAGGTATCATAATGTTATTGTTTTTAGTTTTATGGCTTTGCTTTAAAAATAATAATTTTTTTTTCTTTTGCTGATATCTTGTTTGGAGAAAGCCATCTGTTCCTCTCAATTCAGCACAATTCTTTTTTTTAAATTTTGTGCATAAAAATAAAATGGGCATATAAAAACATTATGCACTTTTCTGTTTCCAATTCTATGATATGCTCATTGTAAAAAAACTTCAATTCATGGGCAAAAAGTTTGGTTTGACTTATTTTTTTGTGCGGCAGCCTTGGATGTCAAGATTAATAAGCTGCATTAGCCAATTTTGCTGTTATTTTAAAGTAACGAGCCACTTGTTTGGCATTCATTTCGTTGTTATTGTTGGCGTCACTTAACATCTCGGACAAACTTTGAGCTTTTTTAAGCAATTTTGGATACTCACTCTTGGCTTTTAGATCTCCGTTCATTGCTTTCTTATAAAAAGCGATGTAAGAATCCACATAACTTTCATAGTCGTAAAGTAGTTTATCCCAATTATCTTTACTTTTTTTTGCGGTGTCATTTGAAAAATCATTCTTCAAATTTTCAATAATATTTAGCTTAGCTATTTGTGCTGTTTCTAATTGTTCCCTTTTTTCTTTGGTATTTGAAGCAATAGATGTAACATGTATTCCTAGCAATGTTACCATTCCCAATAGCAAGATTCTGTTTTTCATTTGTGTTGTTCTTGTTGCTTTTTTTCTTGTTTTCGTTTTGCAAAAATACAATCAATTACCTAACAGAGTGCCAACAAAATGGGTTCTGTTAAGGTTCTGTTTTGTATATTGCTGAAAATAAGGAGGGTGTGTCGAAGGATAAAGGCATAAAGGTATGCCTCTTCAGGCAGGGAATCACTGGTATTTATCCATCTCGCTCTGCAGTTTTACGAGATCGGCTTGCAGTTGAGGAATCATTTTGTCGTTTTTCCATTGTTCCTCTGTTTCTTTTTTCAGATTCAGCTTGGAGAGATAGTCGGTCATGCGTTTTTCCAATGCTTCCTCTTCCTTCAAAAGTGTCTCTCTGGCATAATATTGCTGTGCTTCACTCATGCCCGACAAAGATGGCAAATAATCCAAAAAAACATCATGAGCCATCTGTGCCCCTTTGCGTAGCATAAGCAGGTCTGCTTTGGTTTTATACATTGGTGTGATAGTGGTCACCTCATGTACAAACTCCGAATACAGCACCTCGCCATAGTTCCGCAAACGGACTACGGCATCGTCAAGTTGATCAATTCCCGTATGGGCAATCGGGGTGACAACATAACTTTGCACTGGTGTAATCTCCGGCGAGGACCCCGATGTTTCGGATACCTTCGCACCGATCACATTAATATAAGCGGATTCTTGTGATATCGGTATCGTAGGCGAAAGCACTGTCATATCGCCGTGAGGTAAAACTGTATCTGAAACTACAGTTGTTTCTGGCTGATTTTTCATCTCCATTATTTCTTTTGGCCATATAATAGACAATGCCAGCAACAAAATCACTGCTGGAATGGCAAACCACAAGGATTTACGTACAGTGTCGGTATTTTTGATTGCCCGTTCCACTGCATCCACGTTGCCATAGCGACGGGCCGGGTCGGCTTGGGTGCAGCGGCGTGCCACGAGGCGGTAATGTTTTGGGGAAATTTCATTCAACAGCACTCCAAAAGAATATATGTCCGTACGACAATCCACAGGAGCGCCGGCTAGCTGCTCGGGTGCGGCGTAGCCCTCGGTGTAGGCGGGGCCTTTCAGATTGGCGTGGTAATCGGTGTCGGCACATCCGAAATCGATAAGTTTAACATCATCGCCGTTGCGGGTGACGAGAATATTAGAAGGTTTCAAATCGCGGTGCACCACTTGCAATAAATGGCAGTAACGTATGGCCGAAAGTAGCTGCTCCACCACTTTTTTGCGTTTTTCCAGAGAGGGGTTCTCTTTTAGAAACTCTTCAAGCGTGCGTCCGTCGACAAAGTCCATCACAATACATTGTCCAGCCACGGGGTCATTTTCATGTCCAAGCACTTTCACTATGTTGGGATGGCTCATCTTCACCCCGATGTCGAATTCCTTCTCCAGCACACGCATCCAAAATGGATCGGCAATAAAGTCGGGCTGCAGACCTTTCAAAGCGTACCAACGTCCATAGCGCTGCATCTTGAATATACGGAAATGCTTGCGCGAACAAATCTCCGAATAGTCAGTGGCTTTGTCCGATAGCCCAAATTGTTGTGCTTTTGGATATTCCGATGAACTAAGTGTGTCTTCTTCCATATTGCAAAAATACAAAAAAATAATGAATCCCTCGGCGAGACATTTAAAGATTTGTGTCCAAAACCAGCAACAACTCCTTCCCTTTCCACCACGTCAGCACATCATAAAATGCTACACAAACCGAAACACAACCTACTGAATAGAACTACATTA
>JAGCFG010000093.1 GCA_017650255.1 Alphaproteobacteria bacterium
TCCGGAGGTGCACAGGGCAAAGCTTCCGATATCGAAATTCAAGCAAAACTTATCCTTGATATGCGTCACCGTTTGAACAAGATTTATGCCGAAAATACCGGACAAAAGCTTTCGGTTATCGAAAAAGCCATGGACAGAGATAACTTTATGACACCTGACGAGGCTTTGAAATTCGGTTTGATTGACCACATAGTAACCAACCGTAACGAAATGGGAAAATAAGATGAGCGAAGAAAATAAAGATCAATTATGTTGTTCCTTTTGCGGCAAAAGCCAGTCAGAAGTAAAAAAGCTTGTTGCCGGCAGAGGTGTATATATTTGTGACGAATGTATCCAAGTATGCATAAGCATTGTCACTGACGAAATGAATGAGATTGAAAAAGAACAAAAAGCCGAGCAAATAGAGTGCGAAAATCACGAACTTCCCACCCCATCTCAAATAAAAAGCTTTTTGGACCAATATGTCATCGGACAGGAATATGCAAAAAAAGTCCTTTCTGTTGCCGTTTATAACCACTACAAACGCCTCAGCTGCCAAGAAAACCAACACAGTGAGGTAGAGGTCTCTAAATCCAATGTCATTTTAATCGGCCCGACCGGCAGCGGCAAAACTCTGCTTGCTCAAACTTTGGCAAAAATCCTCAATGTTCCTTTTGCCATTTCCGATGCCACCACTTTGACCGAAGCCGGCTATGTCGGTGAGGACGTAGAAAACATTGTTCTAAAACTTGTTCAAGCCGCCGACTACGACATTGCCAAAGCTCAGCGCGGCATAATTTATATTGATGAAATTGATAAAATCAACCGCAAAGGCGACGGACCTTCCATCACTCGCGATGTTTCCGGCGAGGGTGTTCAGCAAGCCCTGCTCAAAATTATCGAGGGCACAGTTGCCAATGTTCCTCCTCAAGGCGGACGCAAACACCCGCAACAAGAGTTTTTGCATGTTGATACATCAAACATTTTGTTTATCTGCGGCGGAGCTTTTGCCGGTATTGAAAAAATTATCAACAAACGCAGCCAAAAAACCTCCATTGGATTTGGCGCCACCGTCGCCTCCAAAGAAGAAAAAGGCGTCGGCGAAATTATGAAACAAGTTCAGCCGGAAGACCTTCTCAAATACGGCCTAATTCCCGAATTTATCGGACGTCTGCCGATTATTGCTACTCTGGATGATCTGGATGAAAAAGCTCTTGTCAACATTTTGACCGAACCGAAAAACGCTCTTGTTAAACAATACGCGGAACTTTTCAATATGGAAAATGTAAAATTAACCATTACCGACGACGCGCTTATCGCTATCGCCCAAAAAGCCATCAGCCGAAAAAGCGGTGCCAGAGGTTTGCGCGCAATTATGGAAGAGCGTTTGCTCGAACTCATGTATAACATTCCCGACAAAAAAGATGTTTCCGAAATTGTGATTGATGCCGACGTTATAAACGAGAAAAAAGAACCGATTATAATTTATGCTCAATCCGATGCCATGGGGGCTGAATAGGCGTGTCTTATGATAGAAGTTAAAAATCTCCAAAAAAGTTTTGATGAAGTCTGTGTCTTGAAAGATATCTGCTTCAAGGCAAAGCAAGGAGAAATTATAACTCTGTTGGGTCCCAACGGCGCGGGAAAAACGACCTTGATGCGCTGTCTGTGCGGATATCTGCCAACAAACGGCGGCGAGATTCTTGTTGACGGCAAACCTTTGACCGCCGAGCTCACGCAAACTTTGCAAAAATTCGGCTACATGCCGGAAAACACTCCGCTATATTCCGAAATGAAAGTTTTTGAGTATCTAAAATTTGTCGGCGAAGTATACAAAATGTCGCCCGATAACTTCAAAAAAAGGCTTAAAGATGTTGTCGAAAAGTTACAATTAAACGATGTACTTACAAAAAAAATATCGGCCCTTTCAAAGGGATTTCGCCGTCGTGTCGGTGTTGGCGCCGCCATATTGAACACCCCAAAAATCTTGATACTTGACGAACCAACTGAAGGACTTGACCCCAACCAAAAAACTCTCTTGCGCAACTTTTTGAAAGAATACGCAAAAAAAGCATTGGTAATAATTTCCACACATTTGTTAGAAGAAACCGAAGCCTTAGCATCAAGAGTAATCATCTTAAATAATGGTCGCATAATAAAAGACACCAACTTTACAAATCTAAAAAAAGAAGCCCCAAAAGGCAATATATCTCGATTTTTCTACCAACTTACGCATACGGAGGACTGATATGCAAACAGCAGTATATAAACGAGATTTAATGAGTTTTTTCAACAACGGCTCCGCATATATAATCTTTGCGGTATATTGTTTGTTGTCCTATGTTGCCGCCTTTTTTTGGGGCGACTATTTAACCACCGGAAACTCTTCAATGTTATCATATTTCATTTTTCAGCCGAATATTTTAGCAATGATAATTCCAGCCATAAGCATGCGCAGCTGGGCGGACGAAAAACGCAGCGGCACCATAGAAAATCTTCTCACCTTCCCTATTAGCACAATTAATCTGATAATATCTAAATTTGCCACCGTATTAACCATTAGCACAATAATGGTTCTTTTTTCGTTGCCGCTCCTCATTACAACCGGCATCTATATTCCTCTGGATTGGGGAAGTCTGTTTTGCTCATATATTGCCATAATTCTCACATCTTGTGTCTTGAGTGCATTCGGCTGCCTAACCTCCTCCATATCGCAAACTCCGGCCATAGCCTATCTTTTGGGACTTTTATGTGGCATATTTTGGATAAATTTTACATTCAACGGTTTACTTTCTACCATATGGCACAACATGCCGTTTTATTTCGAAGGCATCTTAAATTTCAGTAACAATTATCACAATCTCTTAAATGGCCAGTTGAATTTTTACAGCATCATATATTTTGCCGGCTTAACATTTTTGCTTTTATTTTGCAACTTATTAAAAGTAGAAGATTGGAGGGCAAAATGACAAAGAAAACATATACATACGTCTTGTCTGTCATTATCTGGATTGCTGTTTGTCTTGGTCTTGGCAGACTTTTCGGCGGCGAGGCTGTCGACCTCTCAAAAGACAAATTGTTTACCCTGAACTCACACTCTCAAAAAACAGCTCAGTCTATAAAAGCTCCTATCAACTTTCGCTTATATATCTCAAGCAATTTAGCTTCTTATAACCGCGAGTTGTACAACTATGCATCTTACATCACCGATATTTTGGGACAATATCAAAAACAAAATCCTCAAAATATAAAATTTGAAGTCATCCGCCCAAAACCATATAGTGCAGAAGCCCAAATAGCCGAAGAAATCGGCGCCGCACCTATTGCCTTTGGCGATGAATATGCATATTTTGCACTGCAAATATTCAACGACAAACAAAAAATAACCATTCCAGAACTCATCCCCGAGCGCAGGCCATACTTTGAAAACGACATAAACCGCATACTGTCAACATATATCAATCCTAAAAAGCCCATTGTCGGTTTTTTGTCACCGGAAATCCCTGTTTTCAAATCCGAAGGAAAAATCAAAAGCTGGACCGTCATTGACCAAATGGCACAATATTACAAATTGCTTGATATACCACTAACATCTTTATACATTCCCGCTGATATAAAAGCTCTTGTGTTACTAAATCCTCAAGAACTTCCCCCCCGATTTCTTTATACTTTGGATCAATACGTAATGGGAGGCGGAAAATTGCTTGTATTTGTCGACCCCTACTCGGAAGTAAACCATTTTTACAAAGGCTATCCGCCCCGCAACAAAACCAATATTACCGACTTGCTCAGCCATTGGGGAATAGAATACGACAAAGAACATGCTATCGGAAATTATGCTCAGTCTGTCCGACTAGTCGATGGCACACAATACCCACTGTGGTTTTTTGTTTCATCTCAAGGTTTCGAAAAATTACATTTTCGCACCCCTGGCTCAATTGAGTTGAACCCACAAGAAAATTTACAATATGAAATCTTGCTCAAAACCACATCTGACGGCGGCAATATCAAATCTGAAAAGTTACGCTATTCCAACAAAAAAAATGTTATTGAACAATATTTCTCCACCCAAAAATCATATAATTTAGCAGTAAAAGCAAGCGGAGAATTCGTTTCTTATTACATCAATGATCAAATTGAGCCTGAAGAAAACACTCCTCCCTATATATATATTTCAAGTCCAAAAGCAGCTGTTGCAGTCGTAGTAGATACCGATTTTTTTGGTGATGACGGCTGGGCTTTGAATTCAAATAGAAAAAATTTAATATACGGAACTGCCCCCTATGCCGACAATGCTGAATATATTTTATCTTTGATAGACTACCTTTTAACCGAAGACAAAAACAGTTTTGCCGCCTATACTCCAAAATATTTTGACAATGCCAATATTGCCGCAGAAATTGCCAAACCACAGTTCCTAAAAACCAGCGAAATTAAAAACA